>JAEUQP010000989.1 GCA_016789645.1 Acidobacteriota bacterium
CGGGTGATGATTTGCGGAGTCAGACTGCCGCTGGCTTCTACACGACTGAGCAGCCTTTCCGCTTCGGCCAGATTGGTTTTCGATTCCAGATAAATCGTGAACAGCAACATTTCCAGGCGAGGATTTTTTGGCTCCAGTTCCAATGATCGTTTGGCGGCATTGATCGCTTCGGGAAATTGAGTTTTCATCGAATGCGCCAGCGCCAACCCATGCAACACTCGCGAATCATTCGGATTGGTTTTCTGGGCTTGCACCAAAAACTCCATGGCTTCGTCCGGTCGGCTGATCTGAATGAATTGGTCGGCGACGTCCAACTGCGCTTCGACATCGTTCGGATTGGACTTGGCCTTATCAATCATCGCTTTGACATCGTTCAGCATTTGATTGCGCTGTTCGGGAGTCATATTTGCGCCATCTCCGGCGGGCAATTGTCCGGCAGCTTGAGCGACGGATTGGCGCAATGATTCCCCCGCCAGACGGCGATATTGCCAATTGGAGAGTTTGAACCCTCCGGCCAGACCAAGCACCAGACCAATAATGGCAAGCGATAAGTTCGTTCGTAAAAAAGCGTATTTCATTGGATGATCAAAACCAGAGTTAAAAGATTGATGAGTCGTGCAGTCAACCTGTAAGCCGAATTCTGTTCCCGCATCAAATGACGCAGGAGGCAATCATTCATCTGGGCGACGCATTACTGAGCCGCTCGTGCGACCTACCCGGAAACGCTCCGCCGAAGCGAAATGAGCTGGACAAACTTCATCACGTTTCTCTATTTGGCCTTGCACCGCAGGGGGTTTGCCTAGCCGAACGTGTCGCCACGTCCGCTGGTGAAGCCTTTACCTCACCGTTTCACCATCGCCCGGCGCAAAAATGCGCTTAGGGCTGTCTGTTCTCTGTTGCACTCTTCCGTCGGATCACTCCGCCTGGCCGTTAGCCAGCCTGCTGTCCTGTGGTGTTCGGACTTTCCTCCCACACCTTGCTTGAGTTCAACATGACGCTTGAATTCAAGGAAAGCGTGGGCGATTGCCCGGTCATCTGCACGACTCGCGGCGAGTATAGCACGCAAGAAAAACTCGGCAAGAAGCGAAGGAAATCGTTGTTGTTCTGGAAGCATTCGTTGAATTCAAACCGGCAGGCAACCAATAGGGCCGAGAAAAAAAATTGGCGGGACCCGCCCCACAACGAGTCCCGCCTTCTGTAGAAGCAAACATCCCCAGTGACGCCCGCTTCTTGACAGAAACCGGTTGTGATAATTCGAGGCGAAGAAACACTCAACCGGTTCGAATCGTCACAAAAATCATCGCCTATCAGAGGAAATGCGACCTCAACTCTTACAAACACAATGTAGTATCCGTCCCCACGACTGGCCATACGTAAAACTACGCGTTTTGCACGAAAAACGGGATTGGCGCGAATTTCGCCAATCCCGTTTCGCAAAAAATACACTTTCGTTTTGGTGGGTTATTGATCCAACGGCAGGATTCCCCGTTTCAACGCAAACCGGATCAAGTCGGCGTTGGTTTGCAAACCCAGTTTTCGCATGAGATTGGCTCGATGTCCTTCGGCAGTGCGCGGGCTGATGAACAGCCGATTGGCAATTTCCGCGCTGGTTCTGCCTTCGGCAACCAACTGCAAAACTTCGCGCTCGCGCGTCGTCAATAACTCATAAGGATCGCTCGGCGCGGATTCCAATTTCTGCATGTACAGTTCCAGCGCACGCTCGGAAAGCGGCGGGCTGAGATAGCGATTCCCGCTGATGACTTCCTTGACAGCCTGAATCAGATCGGACGCTTCAGAATCTTTGAGCACATAGCCATTCGCCCCATTTTTGAACGCCTCGATGACATACGCGTCATTGGTATACATGGAAAGAATGATGATTCGCGTATTCGGCAAACTGCGACTGACCTGACGCGCGACTTCCAGCCCATTCAACCCCGGCATCATGACGTCGGTAATCAAAACATCCGGCTTCAGTCGCTCAGCCAGCCGAACCGCTTCAATCCCATCACTGGCTTCGCCGACCAATCGAAAATGGGGTTCGCTTTGCAAAAGTGCTCGCAATCCCTGGCGAACGATATTGTGATCATCAGCAAGCAAGATATTCGGCATTCCTTGCCCCCTTCCCATTGCCCATCCAAGGCGATTCAGGTTTAAGCAATTGATTCCCCTTGTTCCAGCGGCAACAAAGCACTGATGATTGTTCCATTGCCAGTGGCAGATTGAATCTCCAAAGACCCTCCCAGCAATTGAGCGCGTTCTCTCATTCCGGCCAGACCGCTTGACCGGCCAGCAGCCAGCGAGGATTGTACGTCGAATCCTTTGCCCTCATCGGCAATTTGCAGAATCAAACTTTCAGCATCTGCTGAAGCGCTGACTTTCACCAGGTTGGTGCCAGCGTGCCGAGCGACATTGGTCAATGCTTCCTGCACAATTCTGTAAGCAGCCGTTTCGATCTCCGGCGACAGGCGTTCGTTCTCAATCCCCGTGTGCGTCAATTTCACCGCCACACCGGTTTGCGATGTGTATCGTTCAAAATGCCACAACAGTGCATGTAACAACCCAAGGTCGTCCAACATGGCCGGTCTTAAATCCAACGACAGATCACGAACGTGCCCCATCAACTCATTCACCAATGCCTGCGCCTTGTGGCAATGCTCGCCAAGCCTTTCGATGGGCATGCGCGAAGCCATTTCAATGACGAGTTTCAATCCTGTCAGCAACTGACCGATTTCATCGTGAAGCTCTCGAGCGATATTTCGTCGTTCGCTTTCCTGCACTTCGACCAACCGATGAGAAAGCCGTCTCAATTCGTTTTCTGCCCGACGACGCACGGCAATCTGCTCGGTCAATTTGGCATTTGCCGCCGACAATTCCTGAGTTCGCTCGACGACTCTTCGTTCCAGATCGTCGTGCGCGCGTCGTAATGCTTCTTCGCTGCGTTTGCGTTCAACAGCATACCGCATGGATTTTGTCAGCAATTGGCCCGAAATCCTGCCCTTGAAAAGGTAGTCCTGTGCTCCCAACTGAATCGCTTTCAACGCCAGGGACTCATCTCCGGTGGCTGTTAAAGGTATGACTGCCACCATTGGCGAATGTTTCTGAAGCTTCAAGAACGTATCCAACCCTTCACTGTCAGGCAAACCAAAATCCAACAGAACCAGATCAAAATTGTTGTCAGCCAGACTCGACAATCCGTCACTTAAATTTACGACCCACTCAATCTCAAAAACGCCCGCATCCTGGCTAATCAGCGCTTTGACAATCTCTGCCGCGGCAGCATCGTCTTCTACCAACAGAACTTTGATCGGTTTGTCATCCATGAATTCAAAACCTGTTTAAGAACAAAACATGTGTAAGACAGCAATCTGATGGCAAACAAAACAATAACAGCCAGCGCTAAAAAGCACTGGCTGTTACCTAAACACAAAACTGATTGGCACTATGAAGCGGAATTACCCTTGCGGTTTCGCCGCCGCCTCTGCTTCTTGTTTTTGTTTCTGGGCGGCTTCCGCCTCTTTCTTTTTCTCCAAAGCAGACGCATCATCCGTTATCTTCTTGGCGAGCGCATCAATTTCTTTACGCTTCGGTTCTTCCTTCGTCATCATTTGCTTCTGACGATAAAGAAGACTTCTGTAATACATGGCCTGGACATATTCAGGATCAACCTGCAAAGCCTTATCAATGTACTCAAGCCCTTTGGTGATGCACTCTTCAGTCTTTTGCTTGTCCGCTTGTGCCGCCGGATAGTCCATGTTCCTGTAATGGAATGGATCCTGAGACGATTTCTCCTGGTATCTATCCGTTTGAGTCTTGGCGCATTCCCAGAACTTAACGGCCACTGTGTAATAGGTTGTCGCCTTCAGATCCTTGGTAGCACAATCGCCTTCCGTACGCTTGAGAATCCATTCCCGCCAGTTCTCTCGCTCTTCAAGATCTTCATAGATGCTGGCAATGTAAAGGAGCGCATTATCCGTGTTGCGGCAATTGTTGGTGGTCAATTCCAAAGCTCTTTTGTACATCTGCAATGCTTCGTTGGCCACCTTTTTCCGCTCATCGCCGGACAGGTTTTTGTAATCCTTAACCAAGGTAGCGCCATAAAAAAGATGGGCAATCGCACTCGAATCATCCCAACTCAGTGCATCTCTGAAATACTGCTGAGCTTCTTTGGTCTTGCCTTGGTTATAGGAAATTGCTCCCTGATTGAGCTTGTCTTTGGCAATCACCTTCCTGGTGTAATCACACCCAGAATTCAACATTGCCAACGCAATTATGGCTGAAGCGCCAATAATACTGGAAAAAGTACGGGAAACTCTCATAGGTTTTAGGAATTCTCCCTAAACAGGATTTGCTCCGGATACGCCGAAAAGAGCTATGCTTTTCAGCGAAGTTCTCTTGATTAGGTGAAGTAAGCGAAATTACTGATCAAGGCCTTCTATTTGAAGCCCAATGGGTTGTCCGCCTGCTTGTTTGACAACGTCAATCACTTTGACGACTTCACCGTAATGAATTGTGCGTGGCCCTTTGATAAAGACAGCTTTTCGGTCAGCCGGACGGCCGTTCAGGGCAGCGTACAATCTATCGTACAAAGCAGGAAGGTCTTTCATCTCTTCAGTGTTCAGCTTGTAGGTTCCACCTGTTTTGCTGAGAGTAACCAGCAAACTTAGCGGATCCGGCGGAGCGTCCTGCTGATTCTCAGGCGGTTTTTCTGGAATTTTAGCTTCAAACTGATGAGGCTTTTGCGGACTGATCACCATAAAAATGATCAGAAGCACGAGCAATACGTCAATAAGTGGCGTGACGTTAATATATGGTACAGCATCACTGCTAACGTGACCGCTGCCCTCTTGCTCATTCGTAGCCATACGAAATCTCCTTAAGGTATTGAACTAAACAATAATCAGAAAACTACTGTTCGTCTGCTTTCTTCTTCTCGGATACCAATCCAAGCTGTTCAAAACCGGCTTCGCGGATCATATTGATGAGATCAACGACGTCGCCGTACTGAACATTCACGCTTCCTTTGATGTAGACAACCTGAGGATCGCTGGGCTTCAACCCCTTCATCCTCGCAGTCAATTTTTCAATCAGGTTTTCTTTTCTGACCAAGTCACGTCCGAGATAATAAACTCCGTCACTCGGGATCGAGACAACGATAGCAGTGTCTTTCGTGATGTTTTGGTCTTCCGCAGGATCTTTCCCTCGAGGAAGAGTCACAGAAACACCAGATTGCAGCAACGGCGTGATGACCATGAAGATAATCAACAACACCAACATGATGTCCACCATCGGAGTAACGTTGATATCACAGTTGAGATTTCCACCGCTGGCACCACCTCCGCCAGCTCCTGCTCCCATTCCCATATAGATAACCTCCTCATTATGATTTGCATTCAAGTGACTGAAGCAAACCTTCAACCAGTAGCGCGCTATTGCTGGTTCCAATTCAGGTTGAAGGCATTCAAGAGCCTTCAACCTGACCTGGATAGCAACAACTTTGAAAGGACTGGCCGTCTATTCGTTTGGCAAAAGACTATTTTTTGCCGCGCTGTTTCAGGAAATAATCCAGCAATTCCGCAGATGAGTTGTCCATTTCCACGACAAAGTTATCCACTTTACTGGTGAAGTAATTGAACAACCACACAGCGGGAACCGCCACAAACAAACCAAACGCCGTGGTGAAAAGGGCCTCTGCAATACCACCTGCCACAGCCGAAATACCTGAAGATTCAGCAGTGCGCATGCCCTGGAATGCGGTGATGATTCCGAACACGGTGCCGAACAAGCCCACGAACGGTGCCGTCGAACCGATGGTAGCCAAACCGGAAAGGCCGCGTTTGAATTCGGCAATCTTGATCGCCGAAGCTCTTTGCTGGGCACGTTTCGAAGCATCAACAATGTCTCCCGAAATATCGTTCGACAGTTGGTGTGCGCGGAATTCCTGCAAGCCGGCGTTCACCACCATGGCCAAATGGCTCTTTTTGTATTTGTCCGAAAGAGAGATTGCTTCATCAATCTTTTGGCTCTTCAGAGAGTTCGCCACCTTAGGAGCAAATTCCCTGGATTGATTTTTCGCAGCGCTGAAAGTCAGGTAGCGTTCAACCATGATGGCGATGGACCAAATAGACATGATCAACAAAATAATGTTGACTCCGATCGGCACAGGCCCCATCGCTCGGATCATACCCATGATTGAAAAGTCTACAGCCTGGGCTCCGCCTCCTTCGGCCAGAACGAAGGCGAATGAATTAACTGCCAACCAAATTTGGCTAAGCAAAATCGTCATGATGTCGAAAACCTCCAATAGTGGTTGCTGAAAAATTGAACAAACTATGCTCTCTGCTTACTCGCTCGAATCAAGCGCATTCACAAATGAGCATTGAAAACAGGCAGTTTTACCTGCATTGGACACATCTCTCTGGGAAAAGTTCCCCAAGAGATGACAAGAGAGCTTGTTATTGCAAAGTGAAGTTGAAGGTCAAAATACCTTGAACTTTGACAGGAACCCCCGAAAGCTCAGTTGGCTTGAAGACCCATTGCCTGGCCGCCTGAACTGCTGCGTCGCGCAATAACGGATGACCGCTCACAACTTGGGCATCAATCACGCGGCCATCTTCAGAGATGGTAACCTGAACCTGCACAGCACCAGCGGCACGCGCTGCTTTCGCAATTGGCGGATACGCTGGGGCGGGCTTCTTGATTGCACTTCCCTGCAAAACACCACCCGAAACGTTGATCTTTTTGGGAACTGGTGTCGGCTCGGGCGTTGGCTTGGCCGGGGGCGGCGGCGGCGGCGGTGGCGGCGCGTCATCTCCCTTGGAGCCTACAACTCCACCGGGAACTCCCCCAGTGACTCCACCAGGAACGCCACCAGGCACACCTTGAGAAACAGCCGAGACGACCGGTCTTGATTGAACCGTTGTTGGATCTGGAATTTTCTCAGGTGGTTTTGTGGGCGCGGAAAAAGTTGTCACTTCAGGAACGTTGCGAACGACTACCTGTTGGGCTGCCGGAGGTGGCGCAGCAGGTGGCGGTGGCGGCGCAAGCATTGATGAAACGTCAAGCGCATCAACTAAATTCGGGTTCATCCAAACAATCGTCCCGACAGCCACACTGACCAACCCAACAACATAAATCAGGGTTGTCACAAGCATAAATTTGCCGGTGCGAGCATTATCTTTGCCGTGTTTGGACGATTCAACTAAAGTATCGAACATGGCTTTAAGCCCTCCATTGACATCTTTGCCGACAGGTCAAACAAAAAACCAGCTTCAAAATGCACCGAAATCACCACGATGGCCAAACGGCAATGATTGCAATCAATCACCTGCCCCTCATCCGGTACAAACGAAGCTCGTTGATTCGCGATCAACGACACTCTTTACTGAAACACAAAGTTTTGTTTATTGATTGAAGCGAAGTGCCTCAAAACCGAGACCACTGACCAGCGAATAACCTGAAACCCGAAGCAGGTTTCACACACTTGAGAGTTGAACAAGAGCAGTTTTGGGAAATAACCGCGTCCAGTTCATTGTTCCTCTTACAAGTGACCAATTGAACTTACTCGTTCTGCTTTGTTAAGTGACAACCTTGAATAAATCGAATTTTGACGGGTCAGCAACGATCGGGAGTCTACTATCTGGGTAAACATTCGTCAAGACTTGTTACCCAATTTTGTTTTACCAAATTGCCGCTTGTTTACGTGGTTGCCGTGCTGATTTAATCAATGAATACAGGCTTGCAAAGGCTGTCCGCTGAACAAGCCAACGAACAGCCTTCTGCTTGTTACTTACCTTTTCTTCGTGGCTTTCGGGGCGCGGTGGATACTCCGGCAGCAGCCAACATCTGGGGCGTCACGCCAGCCGAAGAAGTGGTCAACGGGTCACCACCGTCAGATGGAGTCGCAGCCGAACGAGACTGGCCAACGACCTTCACAGTGCGCGCCTTCGCCCGCCAACTTTCCCACCAAAGCATGAATGGGCTGGCAATATAGATGGACGAATACGTGCCAATCAGAATTCCAATAAACAAACACCAGGAAAAACTTCTCAACACTTCCCCGCCGAAAACCAACATCGCGCAAACAGTCAGGAACGTCAATCCCGAAGTGATAATGGTACGCGATAACGTTTGATTGATGGCATCGTTCGAAAGCTTCTCAAGCCCTTCACGACGCTTTGTCTTCATCATTTCGCGCACACGGTCAAAAATCACGATCGTGTCGTTCATGGAGTAGCCCACCAAAGTCAGCAGCGCGGCGACCACTGTCAAATTGATTTCCCACTGCATGATCGAAAAGATGCCAAGAGTGATCAACACGTCGTGTACAACAGCGATGACAGCTCCAATTCCAAAGCCCCAGGATTTGAAACGAAATGCCACAAACACCAACATGGCGATGCAGGAAACAAGCGTCACCACAATTGCGCTATTCCGTAAATCAGCTCCTACCTGCGGGCTGACGGCTTCCGCACTTTTGACCGAAGCGGCTCCGGCAAAAAACTCTTTCTCGATGGATTCCCCAATTTGGGGCGGGACGCCGTTGATATTCTTGACTTCACTCAGATCGGCAATCAGACCGGAACGCGTTTTTTCACGATAATCAATAATCGCCCGAGCAGCTTCCTCGGCGCTTTGCGGATCCAGCTTGGCCTTCCCAATCAACTCGGACTTCAGGTTGTCACTGCCAATCGTATTGATGTCAACCTTGCCTTGAGTTGAAGCGTCATTAAACGTTGCCAGTGCCGCCAGAATTTTCTGTTTTCCAATATCGGCATCACTCAACGCTTTGGCAGCGGTTTCGGACTGGCCTTGCTGACGTTCCACCTGTACGAGGTTCGGAAGGCGAACAAGAATTTCATTCTTCGGAGCCTGGCCGATTTCATCCGTGACTGGCTGAATGATGATTTTGGGGCCTTCGATCCCCTGTTTTTCCAAAGCCAGGCGCAGAGTGTTGGGATCAGGAGCAGTTTTGAATTTCACCGTCGCCAGCGTTCCGCCGGCAAAATCTACGCCCAAGTTGAACGGAGCCGTATGATCCTTGCCATCAAAGGCGCGGAAAAGCACTGACCCCAAACCAACCAGAATCAGCAGCCAGGACAAACCAATGAAAACCATTTTTTTGCCCAGGAAATCGTAATTTGCGTGCTTAAAAATTTCGATCATAACTTTGCCAAATTTAGATGCTTATCGTTTCAGACTTGCGTCCGCCGCGGCTCATTATCCATAAAAACATGGTGCGCGAGACATAAACCGCCGTGAACAGGTTTGCGAGCAAACCGATGGTCAGCGTCACAGCAAACCCTCGAACCGGACCGGTTCCAAAGATATAAAGAAATGCGGACGACACAATGGTGGTCACGTGAGTGTCAATAATCGTCACCAGGGCTTTATTGAATCCCGTATCCACCGCCGACGAGACTATTTTTCCCGCGTGGAGTTCCTCGCGGATGCGCTCGAAGATCAGCACGTTCGAGTCCACAGCCATACCGATCAACAAAATCACGCCGGCAATTCCCGGCAAAGTCAACGTGGCCCCGAACAATGCCATCCCGGCAAGCAGAATGACCAGGTTCAACACGAGCGCGACAACTGCATTGACTCCTGACATCTTGTAATAGAAGAGCATGAACAAAATCACCAATCCAAGCCCAACCACCGACGCGAAGATCCCCTGCCGAATCGAATCGGCTCCGAGCGACGGCCCGACAGTTCTTTCTTCAATGTAGGTGACTTTGGCCGGGAGCGCGCCAGATCGCAACACCAGACCAAGGTCTTCAGCTTGCTGCTGTGTGAAGTTGCCTTCGATCTGACCGCTGTCGGTGATTTTATTTCGGACGACTGCAACGCTGCGAATTTCGTTGTTCAGCACCACAGCCAGGTAATTGCCGATGTTGTTTTCTGTCCAGCTGCCGAATTTTTCAGAGCCACCGGGCTTCAATGAAAATGCGACGTAATAGCCAAACCCTTGCTGATTGGGAACGCCGCGAGCTTCGCGCAAATCGCCGCCATCAATCACCGGCAGCTTGTCCACAATGTAAAACCCTGTGTCCAAAGTGCCGTCAGCCTTCTTTTCTTTGTACGGCAGCACAACTTTATTCGCGTCACCAGCCAAAGAAGCATTTGCTTCTTCAATGGTGGCAAATCTCTGCCCATTGGCGGCTCTGATTTCCAGACGGGCGTCCGTCTTGAGCAGTTCCTTCACGCGTTCCGGATTATCCACGCCAGGCATTTGCAGCAGAATTTGATGATCCTCTTCCCGTCCGCGAAGCTGCACTGTCGGTTCGGCGACGCCAAATTGATTGATGCGTTGTTCGATAATCGTTTTGGCCTGTTCGGTGGCATCCTTGCGAATCTGGTTGGCGTACCGATTGGTGAGTTTGAAGGTGACAGAATTGCCGCTGGTGGAATAATCCCAGCCATCGCTGGGCATGAAGGTGAAAAACTTTTCCCTGATTTTATCGTGGTCTGCTGGATTGGTATTTTCGACAACAATCAGCCCCGGCGCGGCAGCCTTGATGTCCGAATATTGAATCCCGTCCTTTTTCAGGTCGTCTTTCCCTTTTTGGACGTTGTTGTTGGTCATCGCAGTGATGGCTTCGTCTGCCTGCACTTGCATCACCAAATGGGTGCCGCCTTTAAGATCAAGTCCGAGCCGAATGTTTTCCCCCAGGTTTTGTTTGAGCTTGGCTGGTGAGAAAAAGTCACTCGCGCTTTTGGCATACCCTTTTGGCTTGTTCCAAGGACCAAACAAAATGATCAGACAGCCAATGGTGACAATTGCGATAATGATTCCACGAGTACGAAGATTCTTGTTCATAAGACTGTAACGCGTCGCAGGCTATGGAATTCAAGCCTTTGAGCAAATCAGATTGGAGTTCAGAATTGTTCAGCTTTATTGTTCAGGAGCTTCCTGAAGCCCAGAAATTGCCGTTCGAGCAACTTCAATGCGGACATTTTCAGCAATCTTCAACTGAACCGTGCGCTTATCTTCGCGCACACTGATGATCTGTCCGTAAATGCCGCCGCTGGTCACAACTTTATCCCCAGCTTTCAGATTATTGAGCATATCATCCAGGGCTCGCTGCCGTTTGCGCTGGGGAACAATGATCAAAAAATAAAACAACACGAAGACCAGAACCATCGGAATCAGCATTCCGAATGCTCCACCTCCTTGCTGAAAAGCCAAAAACAAGGCGAACTGTTGTGACATGACCAGGGCGGGCTTCAACCTTCTTTGAAAGATGTTTGTCTCGCGGTGAAGTTCAACTCATTGAAATTATGCGAGACGCGGCGGCTCATTCTTCGTTTGAACTGCTTCTGTATTTGTTCAGGAAGCTTGTGCGAAAGGAAGTGAACTCACCGAGCGCGATACTTTGCCGTATGGATTGCATGCTGTCAAGATAGAAGGCCAGATTGTGAACCGAGCAAAGTGTTGATGCCAATATCTCTCCGCAATTCCACAAATGCCGTATGTAGGCCCGCGAATAACGGCGACAAACCATGCAATTGCAATCTT
Source organism: Acidobacteriota bacterium (assembly GCA_016789645.1). GTDB lineage: Bacteria > Acidobacteriota > Blastocatellia > RBC074 > RBC074 > RBC074. The sequence continues at coordinate 11,519 of JAEUQP010000989.1, forward strand.
CATCGAGCGGCTTTGAATCAGAAGTAAATCGCGCATTGCGAATGTTCAATTTTCCCCGCGAAGTGAAAACCTGACCATTGCGTGCATTCCGCGTCGGCATGACACAATCGAACATATCCACGCCACGAGCCACGCATTCAATCAAATCTTCCGGCGTGCCAACGCCCATCAGATAGCGAGGCTTGTCCGCCGGAAGCTGCGGCGCAACGAATTCCGTAATGTCATACATCTGCGACTTCTCTTCCCCAACGCTCAATCCGCCAATGGCATAACCTTCAAAGCCGATTTCGACCAGTTGCTCCAAACTCTGACGGCGCAAATCCGGATATACACTTCCCTGATTGATGCCAAAAAGCGAAGGAGATTTTCCGGTTGAAAGCGGCGTGTCTTTCAACCGATCAAACTCGGCCCGTGAACGCTTTGCCCAGCGCGAAGTCAGTTCCAACGAATCCTTTGCCTGTTTTTCAGTTGCCGGAAACGGCGTGCATTCGTCAAAACACATCACGATGTCCGAGCCGAGCGCATGCTGAATCTGCATGGAAACTTCCGGCGAAAGAAACTGTTTGGAACCGTCCAGATGAGATCGAAACTCTACGCCTTCTTCCCGAATTTTCCGCAAATCGCCGAGGCTGAAGACTTGAAAGCCGCCGCTGTCAGTCAAAATCGAACGCGGCCAGGAAATAAACTTGTGCAATCCGCCAAGCTGACGAATCGTCTCGTGGCCGGGCCGCAAAAACAGATGATAGGTGTTGCCTAGAATGATTCGCGCATCAAGCTCTTCCAGCATTTCCTGCGTCAGCGCCTTGACTGTTCCCGCAGTTCCAACCGGCATAAAAACCGGCGTTTCAATCTCGCTGTGAGCCGTTTTGATTCGCCCTGCGCGCGCCTGAGTTTGTGTATCTCGATGCTCAATTTGAAATGTAAGCCCCAACTTCTCTCCTCACCTGATCTTTTGATAAAGCCGTTTGGAATCCTTTGACCCAACGATCATCAACGCCTTTCCAATAATGTTTTCGCGCGGAACCGTTCCCCAGTACCGACTGTCCATGCTGTTATCACGGCAATCGCCCAACACAAAATATTGACCAGAAGGAACCTCGAATTCTTCAATAACTCCGAATTTCATCGCGCCTTGCAGCTCAAAATCCTCTGCTTCTTGCTGTCGATATTTGTCGTAATAAACGCGATAAGGCCCTTCGGCGGTTTCGACGGACAACTCCTTTGCAGCATTGGCATTGACCTCCGGACCGATTTCAATAAGCGTCCGCGCTTCGGGCAATTCCTGACCGTTGATAAAAACCTTCATTCCGCGAACCTGAATTTTGTCTCCCGGCAATCCTACGACTCGCTTCAAATAAGAGGTTTTCGGGTCAGGGGGAAACTTGAACCAGATGATGTCGCCACGCTTCACCTCGCCAATGGCCAGCGAACACAAGACGCTTTCCCCCGGAATGATCGTATTGGCCATTGAGGGAGTCGGAAATCTGACAATCCTGACGTTGAAAAAGGAAACAATGCCGAGCGCCAAAAAAGCGACAACCAAGACTCCCGAAATTATCAAAAGAATTTTTGCCCGCTTTGTCATTGGCTTACCTCTTTTTCTGCCCGCCTTTCTGTTTCACGCGAATCGGCGTGGCAAAAAAGTCGAAGCTTTCACGCAGCCGATTGATCAAATATCGCTCGTAAGAAAAATGCAGCGGCTTAGGGCTGTTGGTGAACAGCACAAACGTCGGCGGGCGAATGCCGGCTTGGGTGATGTATTTGACCTTCAGCGGGCGTTTTGCCGAACTCAAGCCTTTGGGCTGTTCCAGATATTCGGCATAAAACTGGTTCAGTTCCGCCGTCGGAATTCTCAAGTTTCGGGCTGCGTTAGCTTTGGCGATCAATTCCGGCAAACGAATGACGCGCTGGCCGGTCAAAGCCGAAATCGTGATGATCGGCGCATAATCCAGAAACTTCATCGCGTCGCGGATCTTTTCTTCTGTTCGGTAAACCGTGTTGGTGTCTTTTTCGATGGCATCCCATTTGTTGACCAACACGATCAACGAGCGCCCTGATTCGTGTGCATATCCGGCGATGTTGGCGTCCAAAGCCGTCACGCCTTCAATGGCATCAATCACCATCAGCACCACGTCGGCGCGTTCGATGTGTTTGCGAGCCATGACAACGGACAACTTTTCCGCCATTTCGTTGGTTTTGCCTTTGCGACGGATTCCGGCCGTGTCCACAAATCGCAGCTTGATCGGTTTGCCGTCTTCGCCTGTGGTTTCAAAAACGCTGTCTACGGCGTCGCGCGTCGTGCCCGGAATCGGCGAAACGATCACCCGTTCCTGGCCAAGCAATTTATTGATCAACGACGATTTTCCGACATTCGGGCGTCCGATGATGGCGACATTGATTTCGTCATTTTTCTCTTTGCGAAATTCGACGACCGGCAAGCGCTCAATAATTGCATCCAGCAAATCGCCAAGGCCTGCGCCGTGTTCTGCCGAAACCGGAAAGACCTCATCGTAGCCAAATTGATGAAATTCCGCCGCGTGATCTCCAACGCGAGTCGTATCTGATTTGTTGGCAACAATGAAAACGGGCTTGTTCAACGTTCGCATCATTTTTGCCAGCTCTTCATCCAGCGAAGTCATCCCTTCGCGCACATCCACGACAAAGAGCAATAAGCTGGCTTCGCCAATCGCGGCCTGAGCCTGTTTGAAAATGTTGGCCGGAATGATGGCTTCGTCGTCAGGGACGATTCCGCCAGTATCCACCACCCGAAACATGCGATTTTGCCATTCCGCCTGACCGTAAATCCGGTCGCGAGTGATGCCCGGCAAATCACCGACTATCGAACGCCGCGAACCGACCATGCGGTTGAACAGCGTGGATTTTCCCACGTTGGGGCGACCGATAATGGCCACCAACGGGACTGACAGTTCTTCCTTCTCTTCTGCTTCCGCCGCCAACAATTCGCCATCTGAATTTTGTGACACTTCTTGCTCCATAATTGAAACCGTTGCTACTTCTGCACAAACCATGAAACCGAAACTAAGTTTTGAAAGTCCAGTAGCATAGAGAAAGACATAGAGGCTGACAACTGATCCCTTTTTTGTGCAGCCGAAATGAAGCAAAACAGATTTAGAAGAAAAAGGAGACGTTAAATGCGGAAACTAATTATTGGATTGATGCTGACGGCCTCGTTGGCAGCGTCAGCCTTCGGTCAGGATGCCAAGGCCAAAGCCGAAGAAATTCTCAAACAAGCGCGCGCCGCCATCGGCAGCGAATCGAAATTCAAAGGACTGCAAACCTTGTCCGCTCAGGGAACGGCCCGTAACACGTTTGGGCAAATGCAGGTCGAAAGCGAACTGGAACTGGAATTTATGATGCCGGACAAAGTTCGCATCTCCAACATCTCTCCCCAAGGCACACGAATCCGCGCTTACAACGCAGGCACGACCTGGAGTGATTTCATTCCGGGAGTCGGCGGTGGCGGTTTTGGTGGTCCCGGCGGCGGACGTGGTGGCAATGTCTTTATGGGAGGCGGACCGGGTGGCCCCGGCGGAGCCAACAATCCGATGGCCACTTATATGCAGACCCAGCAGCGCCGCGAATACATTCAAATCCTGATGGCGTGGTTTCTGGCTCCTCCGACGGGAACGACATTCACCTTCGTCGGCGAAGCTCCCGGCCCGGAAGGCTCGAAACTGAATGTGATTGACGCCAAAACGACGGACGGCATTGTTACGCGTTTGTACTTCAATCAGGAAAGCCATCAACTGATTGGTTTGAGTTACAAGGCGAAAAGCATGCGCTCCGCATTTGGTGGCGGACGTGGCCCTGGTCAAGGTGGTCAGGGTGGTCAAGGTCGCCCCGGTCAGCCCGGTGGCCAACCCGGACAACCGGGTCAGCAAGGTCAGGCTGGACAAGGTGGGCAGCAAGGTCAGCGCCGCGAACCTACGCCGGAAGAACGCGCTCAGCGTGAACAACGGATGAAGGAAATGGCTGAAGCCTTCGAGAAATCTCCGGATGTGGATTACCGCTGGGCGTTCAGCGATTACAAGAGCGTCGGCGGATTGAATCTGCCGCACCGCATGACCAAGATCGAAGCGGGCACGCCCAATGAAGAATGGGAAATCAGCAAATACAAAGTGAATCCCAAACTGGCTCCGGATCGGTTTGAGAAGAAAGAAAAACCGCAAACTCCCGCCAACTAAACCTGGTCGGAGAACCGCTGAAACAGTTGGCGTTCAAAATCAAAACCGCAAAGAGGTTCAAGCTCTTTGCGGTTTTTGTTTTGTACGGTTTGCTTGTCAGAATCTGGCTTGATTCGATTATTTCAGCCTTGGCACGTGAACCGTGAACGGCACAGTGATGATTTTGTCCTTGCGTTGAAATTGCGACCAGATGCGGTAATTGCCCGGGCGCGGAAAAAACGTATCGAACACAACGTCGGGCTTGCTCGGCAACTTGGCGCGCTCTTGCTCACTGAGGTCTTCAGGAATCATTTCGGTCGGATGCGAATGCAGATAATCGGTCGCGTCTTCACTGAGAATCAGCGTGTGGCCCCAAGCTCCCAGATAAGGTTTCAAATCATCCACCGGCTGACCTGTCTTGTCATCAACCAGGTGATAACGCAATTCAGCGGATTTGCCAGAAAACGGTTCTGCCGGTTCGAACTTCAGTTCAAACCGGGTGCCATCAACGACCTTAACCAACTTGTCGCCAACCGGCTTATCGGGAACCAGTTGAGCGAATGAAGACAGTAAATCGCCTTTGAACCCCGCCGTGACCAGATTGTGATGCGTCACCTGAGGCGTCCCGCCATTCGGGAAAAAGTCGCAGAAGATTTTGTAATACCCGGCTTTCGGCAAATCCGTCACGATCGTGAAGCTGCCGTCGGACTGTTTTTCGGGATGGATGTGCTGAAACTCTTCGAAGTCCTGGCTGACAACGAAAAGATGAAATGGCATGTCGTGCAGGATGTTGAACTGTTTGACCTGTTGGCCCGACTGGGGATGAAAAACCGTGAAGCGGAATTTCACTTTTTGACCTGCGCGAGGCGGTGACGGGTTGGTTTGAATCCGAACGACAAAATCGCTGGATTCTGGCGGAGCCGCCTTGACCAGTTTCATTTTGCACTTCGGACAGGTTTCCGGCTTGTTGGACACCACGTCCGGATGCATCGGGCAAACGTAAAAACTGTCACTGCTGAGCGTCCCGGCTTTGGTCGCCACCAGCTTCATATTGCATTTCTGACAATTGCCCGGCACTTTCGAACTGACGTCGGGGTGCATCGGGCAAACATAGATAATTTGCTCTGGCGGTTGCGGGTCTTGCCCAAACGCCGAAAAACTCAACGAAGCAAATGCGACCCCGCCCACTAAAAACTGCCTTCGATCACTTTTCATATCAACCTCGAACAACTCACGCTTTCGCGACGGTGCGCAACCATTCCTGCAACTTCTCCATGTCTTTCGCCACAGTGCGCGCGCCGGCAAATAGTACAGCGGCCAAAATCAGAGAAACAACCGGCACGACATAAAACGCGCTGTGCAAACCAACGGCACGAAACGATTCCGCCATCGTCGCAGCGCCTGCTTCTGTCATTGCCTGTTTGGCGAAATGATCGCTCAAATTGCCAAGAATCTTTGCGCCAAAAGCTCCGCCGAGCAGATACATCGCAAAAAAGTACAATGCCATTGCCGTCCCGCGCAGCCCCGGTTCGACCACGTCCTGCACCACCGGATAAACAGTCACGTAATACACGTAAATCATCATCCAGCCGATGCCCATCAAAATCATGAAGCTCATGAGCGAACCTTTGGGACGTTCCAGCGCCAGATAAACACACGGGGTGGAAATCAACAGTGACCAGGCAGACAAAAGCATTCGCCCGTTGGCGCTCTTTCGGCGCACCCAGTCAGCGGCCAAACCTCCTCCCAGCAATCCGACCACCCCGACAGCGCCCAAAACCAGGGCGGACACGTATCCGGCATCGGCCACGTCCAATCCGTGATAGCGCCCCAAATACAGCGGCATAAAGGAATTCACAGCATAGGCGTTAAAGTTATGCAGGGCGCCTGACAGAATGATCCACCACATGGTCGGAATGTTCAGCACGCGACGATACGGCTCCCAACCTTTATGATCCTGTTCTTCGATCTTGATCGCTTCGGTCCCACCGCGTTTCGGCTCTTTGATGAAATATGCCAACAAAGCCAGAATCAATCCCGGAATCGCCGCAATCAACAACGTCCGGCGCCAGCCGTAATGTTTGGCAATCACACCGCCAAAAGCGTTGCTGAGCGTAATTCCGATTGGCAATCCAAGCATGAAAATTGCAGTCGCGCGCGCGCGTTTGCTGGCCGGATACAAATCGCCAATCAGCGAATTTCCCGCGGGCGAACAACTGGCCTCACCGATGCCAACGAACATGCGCGCGACAAACAACGAAGCGTAATTCCACGCCGCCGCGCCTGCCGCCGTGAACAAACTCCAGGCCGCCACGCCAATGCTTAGAATCCGCGACCGATTGCCGCGATCCGCCCAACGCCCCAACGGAACGCCGACTGCCGCGTAAATCAGCGTAAACGCCATGGCCATGTTGCCGAAATCGGAATCCGTCAACTTGAATTCGTCAATCACCGGCTTGCCGATGGACGCCGCAATTTGGCGGTCAAAAAAATTCATGGTGTTGATGGCGAATAACACTGCCAGTGCAAACCAGGCTTGTTTCTCTGTCGTTTGGTTTTGTTCCATGGTCAATAGGTGATGGTGATCGTGATGGTGATAGGTGTCAGGTCTCAGATGGTACGAAGTAAACAGGTTGAAAATCTTTTCAACCTGTCACCGACAACCTCATTTGCCTTTGAAATTTGGTTTTCGTTTTTCGAGAAACGCAGATACGCCTTCTTTGAAATCTTCGGAGCGGAAACATTCCCCTTGATTGACGGCTTCGAAATCCAGCGCGGCGGCCAGATCGAATTGCGGAGAAGCGTTCAACGCAGCTTTGATTTTTGCCAGTGCAAGGCCGGGCGATGCAACCAGCTTGCGAGTCAATTCCTCCACCGCGTCATCAAGCGCATCCACTGAAACAACGCGGTTGATCATTCCCATTTCCAGGGCTTGCTGAGACGAAATCGGTTCGCCCAGCGCCATCAATTCAAACGCGCGGCAATAACCAACGGCGCGTGGCAGAAAATACGTTCCGCCTCCGTCGGGCATCAAACCGATTTTTACGAACACCTGCCCGAAAAAGGCTTGATCCGAAGCAACGATGAAATCTGCCGCCAACGCGTAATTGCACCCGACGCCGGCAGCATGGCCGTGAACCCGCGCGATGATCGGTTTCGGCAAATCGCGCATGGCTTGAATGCCCGGATTGACTCCGGCGCGCAGGCTGGCCGTGACATCTTGGGTCACTTCTCCGCTGCCAAATCCCTGCACATCGGCTCCGGCGCAAAACGCATCTCCCGCGCCAGTCATGACAATGACTTTGGTATCGTCCACAGCGGAACGTCTGATTTCATCGCCGATGAATTTGAAGGCTTCAAAATCCAGTGCGTTGCGACGCTTGGGATTGTTGAAGGTAATCCGCTTGACGCCGTTTTCCAGCGAGACCAGCACTTTGTCTGACACTGCCGACTCTCCTTGTCTATTGAGTTGTGTTGAAAAATAAAGGTGGAACGAAAAGCGGGCGCATTCTGGCTTAGCGGGCTGAGTTTTACAACCGAACATTCAGCCAGGAAATAACACACGCACTGTTTCGACGCCGCTCATCAAATGACAGCGTCGAAACAGTGCGTGTCCTGTTGGTGAAAGCGTCACTCCTTCCAGATTGCGCCGAGTCCGAGTTCCCACAATCGCTGATTCAGCGACGGCAGGTCTTTGTCGAGCATTTCGCTGGCGCGCGCTTTCAACGCGGCCCATTGCTGGTTGAGTTCTTTCATGCGATCCAGCGAAGGCTGGTTCACATTGGGAATATCGCTTTCGGTTTGGTTGATCAGAAACAGGTAATTCGCCGTGAACTTGTTCGGGAAATTATCAACGTCGTCATAAGCCTTGGCTTTACGCTGCACCATCTCTTCATCCCAGGCGTTCATTTTTTTGACGAGCGCCTCGCCATCCTTTTTCACTCCGCTGAATTTATCGCCAGCCGGCAATGACTTGAGCAACGATTCCAACTGCTTCTGCTTTTCGTAAAGGCTGTTCGTCATCCGATGCATTGAGGTCAATTCAGCTTCCATAGCCGACATGATGCGATGATATTCCGCGTAGGCTGCGGCGCTGGTCGGATAAAGCGGATTTGCCAGAATTTCGGTTTCGGTTGCAATCGTTTGCTCGCCCATTTTCAAGGTGAAGCTGTATTTGCCCGGCGGCGCTTTGTGTCCCGCATAACTGCTTTCGATGTACACCGTCGGCACGCCCGGCATCGTGGCGTAACGCATGTCCCAGACGAAACGGTTCAGTCCTTTCGCTTTGGGCAACAGCGGTTCCGGGCGCGGGCCGCCATCGTAACGCACGAACTTTTCATCCGCTTTGGAAGAATAGCTGCGCACCAGATTGCCTGCTGCGTCTTTGACTTCGAGCGTGATGTGATCGTCTTTTTTCAATTCGGGCAGTTGGTAATAAAGCACCACGCCCGTCGCCGGATTCACGCCTCTGAGCGGATTTGCGCCCGTGAATTCAGCGTCTGCTCGATCCAGTTCGCTGCCGCCGTTGACGAGATAGGCATTGTCTGGACGGTAAACGGCAAAGGCCGCCGTCTCCTTTTTGTACTGACGAATGACGTTCAGATCATCCAGCACCCAAAATGAACGACCAGATGTTGCCGCGATCAGATTGCCTTTGTGAACGCGCAAATCCGTGATCGGCGTCACAGGCAAGTTCAATTGAAATGGCGACCATTTCTTGCCGCCATCCCAGGACAGAAACAAACCCAGTTCCGTGCCCGCAAACAGCAGGTCTTTGCGAACGTCGTCTTCGCGCACGACGCGCGTGAAAGCGTCCGCTGGAATGCCGGTGTCAATCTTCGTCCAGGTGGTGCCGTAATCGGTGGTTTTGTACAGGCCCGGCGTGTGGTCGTTGAATTTATACCGCGTCGTAGCAATGTACGCCGTCGCCTTGTCGTGCGGCGAAACTTCAATCGCGTTGATTAAGCATTCCGCCAAGCCTTTGGGCGTGACGTTTTTCCAGCTCGCGCCGCCATCGCGCGT
>JAEUQP010001003.1 GCA_016789645.1 Acidobacteriota bacterium
TCAGCGTGGCTACGGCGGCAGCGATAAACCGGCGGAAATCGAAGCCTACAACATCATCGAATTGACCAACGATGTGGTGGGCATTGCCGATGCCTTGGGGCACGAACGCTTTATTGTCGTTGGACACGATTGGGGAGCGCCTGTCGCCTGGCACACGGCGTTGCTGCATCCCGACCGCGTCAAAGCCGTCGCCGGGTTGAGCGTTCCCTACACGCGATGGAAAGCGAACACGCTGACGCGGCAGGAATCTTTCGGCGACAATTTTTGGTACATGGTTTATTTCCAGCAACCCGGCGTCGCCGAAGCCGAATTCGAAGCCGACATTCGCAAAAGTCTGCGCATGATTTATTACTCCGGTTCGGGCGATTTTCCGTCGGGATTTCGACTCAGCAAAAAGCCTGCTTCGGCCAAGTTTCTGGATGGGTTGCCTGATCCGGAACAATTGCCCGCGTGGCTGACCGAAGAAGACATGGATTATTACGTCGCGCAGTACGAACAAAGCGGCTTTCGCGGGCCGATCAACTGGTATCGCAACATTGACCGCAACGTCGAATTGACGCCGCAACTGGATCGCGTGGAAACCGGCCAGATCAAACAGCCTGCGTTTTTCATCGCCGGAACCAAAGACCCTGTGCTGAAATTTGGCGGCGGCGACACCGTGCAGCGAATGGACAAATGGATGGCTGACCTGCGCGGCAAAGTCATGATCGAAGGCGCAGGCCATTGGGTGCAGATCGAACGCCCTGCGGAAGTCACTGAAGCGCTGTTGGGATTTTTGAAGTCGGTTGCGTGATCGCCTTTGCAAAAGAAGACAACTTCGGATGCTTCGCATTTTTTATTACAGCAGGCAGGACGTCTGCGCTCCCGGCAAAATTTCGCATCCTCAGCCCGGACATTTTTCGTATCACTCAGCGTCGCTGAAACCTGACACTTGTCATTGGCACTTACCGGCGACGCAAAAAAATGATTGAGCATTCATTCACTGCCGAGCGGGTATCTGTCTGACCGGTCAACTAATTACCTTGACCGTCGGGTCAAAATGCTGGAAGTCCTTGTATGACTAAGGCCATAGCGGCTTGACTTGAATCATCAAGCCGCTTAAATTCCGCCGCGCAATCGCGGGTTTCGCGCTTACAAATTCAACATTCCACCATCGCAGCAGAGGGAGCAAAGAGAGTATGCGGATCAAGAGAATTTCGTCATTCGTCGCCGCCATCACGTTGTGCCTGGTTGTCGGTTTGGCATTCATCGCCACGACGCAGGCCGACACCACCAACACCAAAACCGCTAAAACCGTCACGTTCAGCAAAGACATCGCGCCGATCTTCAATAAAAGTTGCGCCGAATGTCATCGTCCGGGCGAAAGCGCGCCGTTTTCGACCTTGAGCTACAAAGACGTTCGTCCCTGGGCGAAATCCATCAAGGAAAAAGTCGCCAATCGCGTCATGCCTCCCTGGCACGCCGATCCGCACTTCGGCGAATTCAAAAACAATCCTTCGCTGACACAGGCCGAAATTGACACGATCACTGCCTGGGTGGACGGCGGCGCGGTCGAAGGCAATCCGAAAGATTTGCCGCCCGCTCCGAAATTCACCGAAGGCTGGGGCATTCCGACGCCGGAGATGGTCATTCAGATCCCGGAAGAATACAGTTACAAACCCGGTGCGGATGAATATCAATATTTCGATGTGCCGACGAATTTCACCGAAGACCGCTACGTTTCGATGGCCGAAGCTCGCCCCGGCAATCGCAAGATCGTGCATCACATCATCGCTTTCATCGTGCCCAAAGGCGCACCGACGATGGCGGGTACGCCTGAACAACGTCAAAAGATGATGGAAGCCGCGCTGAAAAACTCTCCGATGTATCGCGACGGCTTTTTGATGCGCATGAAAGCCGATCAACCGGTGGAAGACGATGGTTGCGGCCCGAACGGTCGTCGCGGCGGCGGAGACAACATGCTGGTGGGTTATGCGCCGGGACGTAACCCGGACATTTATGCTCCGGGCACGGCGCGCAAAATTCCGGCGGGCGCAACGATTCGTTTCCAGATTCACTATTCCAATCAGACGCTCGGCAATGACAAAGTCGAAAAAGATCGTTCGATGATTGGCCTGGTCTTTGCCAAAGAGCCGCCGCAGCGTTTGGTGACGACCAACTCCATCGCCAACATCTTCTTTAAGATTCCCGCCGGAGCCGAAAACCACAAAGTGACTGCTTGCCGCACATTCAAACGCGACACGACGCTGTACGCGCTGGAACCGCATATGCATCTGCGCGGCAAAGCGATGGAATACAAAGCGTTTTATCCGGATGGAACATCCGAAGTGTTGTTGAACGTTCCGGCTTACGATTTTGCGTGGCAAACCAACTACCTGCTGAAACAGCCGAAACGGTTGCCAGCAGGCACGCGGCTGATGATCACCGGATATTTCGACAATTCGGCGAAAAACAAATTCAACCCCGATCCGACCAAAGACGTT
>JAEUQP010001008.1 GCA_016789645.1 Acidobacteriota bacterium
CAACAAAAAAGCTGTCTGGTACGACTTTGAAATGGCGATGGACATTCCGACCTCCGAACCGACTACGCTGCGCAACGCCAAATACGCGGGCGACCGTCAGGATTTGGTGATTGATCCGGGGCCGCGTTCGGTCAGCGGCAAGAATGCGCAAGCTGCATTCGACACCGGCAAGTTTCTGGGCGCAACAGTTCCGCTCGGAGAAATTCGCACCGACGATGCGGGCAATCTGCTGGTCTTTGGCGGATTCGGCGCGTCAGCTTCGCCCACCAACAAACCGATCACCGGATTCAACAACATCGAATGGTACGACGACGTTTCGGATGGTTCGGTCAGCGCGACGGTCGTGATTGATAATCAGCCGATCCCGGTTACGTCGGCGTGGGTGATTGTCGCTCCGCCGGATTATGCGCCGGGCATCAAATCCATCGTCACGATGTATGACATCGCCTATCAAGTCGCCATCGAACAGCAATGGCTTAAACCGCCTGCTGAATTGTCGTTCACCGAAAACATCTATCCGATCTTCGAACGATTCAACAATCTGCAATGGGTGAACAACGGCTTTTACCTGGATTTCGGCTGGGGATCGCCCGGAGATTTTTTGTCGCCGGAGATGCTGGCGCGGCTGTCGGACAATTCGCCCGCGCAGCAACCGTTTCGCCAGGCGATTTTCAACGCCTTTCGCAATCCCGACTACGCTGAAGCGCAGCCGGACGCCTTGCCGCCGTTTTATGGCGATGGAGTCGCCAGTTTGCCGCTCGATGACAATCCGCGAAACTGGCTGGCGGTGACGCAGTTGCAATACGACTGGCTTGGCCGCTGGGCAGCGGGAGAGTTCATACCGGGCTTTGATCCGAAACTTGTTGAACCGCGCACGCTCGAAGAATTGCCATTGGCCGATCAGCCGCACGCATTGGACAAAGCCGCGTTGGATTTTTGCCTGGGCGGAGCTTTCCACCCCGGCTGCGAAGCGACCTGGCCGATGCGGCACGCTTCGTTGTATGCCGCGCCGTTTCGCATCAAGCAAATTGCGCAAGAAAAGTTTTTCGGTCCTGTGCTGACGCCCGAAGTCGCCGTTTCGCCCGACGGCCCGATTGGTGGCAGCACGCCCGGCGACCTTTCACGTTGGATGGTTTTACCCTGGCAAGTGGATACGGCCAGTTGCGGCGCAGGCTATCAACCGGACATCAATCCGTTTTTCCCGACGTTCTGGCCGGCGCGCGTTCCCAATCAGGTGTTGCCCGAAGACCATTACAAACAGGCGCTGGATGCCAAAACCAGCCAGACGCAGCGGCTGAAACAATTCAGCTTGCGATTGGATTGGCTGCGCGATTTGGTGACGCAAGGCGGACAGTTCGCGCGCATCAACCAGTTTCTGACCGATTGGAGCAAAGTCGGCATCGTCACTCGGCGCGAAGTCGAACCCGGAAATCCGCTGTTGCCGCCGGTCGTTCACGTCGAATTGCAAAACACTCTGGAAGAACATCCCGACGACCGGTTCGACAACATCAATCCGCTGGAATACCGATGAGGCCGCGAGTTGCAGTGATTGGCGGCGGCCCGGCTGGCGCCGCGACTGCCTTGGCGCTGGCGCGAGCAGGCGTTTCGGTGACCATCTTTGAAAAAGAATCGAGCAGCGAATGGAAAATCGGCGAAGGTTTGCCGCCTGCCGCTCGGCCAATTTTGCAGCAGCTTGGCGTGTGGGAGCGGTTCGTTGCCGACGGGCATCTGGCTTCTTATGGCAACTGTTCAGCGTGGGGATCAAGCGAGCTGGTAGATCAAAGCTTCGTGTTCAATCCGTACGGCAACGGCTGGCATCTGGATCGAAGCCGTTTTGATCGGATGTTGCTCGACGCGGCAATTGAAGCTGGGGCGCAGGTTTTTTCAGATATTGCGGTGACAGATGTTCAGCGAATGAATTCTGGCTGGCGATTGGAACTTGGTCGAAATCAATTCACCGCAGAGGCGCAGAGAACGCAAAGGCCGCGCAGAGATTCTGAAGAAAGCCTCTGCGGACCCTCTGCGACGCTCTGCGCCTCTGCGGTGAAAAAAGATGACTTGATGGAACAAATCTCAAGCCCGGCAGAAGCTTTGAGCGCCGACTTCGTTGTTGACGCCAGCGGGCGCAGCAGTTGGTTTGCTCGGCGGCAAGGCGCGCGGCGAATCAATCACGACAACCTGGTTGGAGTGGCTGCGCTGCTGAAAGCGGATGGAAACGCCGCCGACCGGGATTCCTTGACGATGGTCGAAGCCGTCGCCGGTGGTTGGTGGTACGCGGCGCTTTTACCCGAAAAGAAACTGGTTGTGGTGTTTTTGAGCGATGCCGATCTGGATGCAACTCGAACTGCCGCAACGGTCGAAGGCTGGCGTTCGTTGCTCGCTGAAACCGAGCACTTGCGAAAGCGAGTTGAGCGGCACAATTATCAAATCGAACTTGCTCCGCGCGTTGTTTCTGCCAACAGTTCGCGGTTGGATGTTGTGACTGGCGATTCGTGGCTGGCGGTTGGAGACGCCGCCGCCGCGTTCGATCCGCTGTCTTCGCAAGGAATCGTCACGGCTTTGGAATTGGGAATGTTGGCGGCAGAAACGATTTTGGCGGGCGAACCGGAAGCTTTGAAACAATATGCCGAACGGTTGGAACAATTGTTTGCC
>JAEUQP010000756.1 GCA_016789645.1 Acidobacteriota bacterium
TTTTCAAGCAACGTTTGCTCAAGCGAGCGAATGTCGGTCATCGTGCGATCTCCTTTCCGTTTGGCGACAGAAAGTCTAATCGCACGATGGCCTGATCAGCTACGGCCACAGTTCAACATCATTTTTTGTCCTGTAGAGAGAGCGGTAATACAATGCAGGCCACCGCAATAATAGGTATACTAAAAGCCTTTTTTGGGCAATTTTGAAGTCGAAACATAGTGATCCTCCAAGTTGGTTTAAGGTTTGAATGACTTAAAGTCGTCTTGTTGAACTTGCAAAAACCTTTTACCAAACAGTTTTTTTTCTGTCAATTATTTTACAGCAACGGCTTAAAATACGAAGAATCAATAAATTTCTTACATTCATCAAGCACAAAGAACCCACAATGAATTTATTTCGGCACAAACCATGCCTTACAGCTCAACTAGTAAATCAGTTTATTGCTCAGGTTTTTAATTTGATTGTTACCAGTACGACATTGCCGAGTGAACGCGACCAGAATTTTTTGCTGACTGCCGAATCCGGTGAACGGTTTGTTTTCAAAATCGCCAACGCCACCGAAGACCGTGCGATGCTCGAAGCGCAGCAACAAGCAATGACACACATCGCTGATCAGGTTTCGATCTGCCCAAAGGTCATTGCAACAACCGAAGGAAAAACCATTACCGAAATCAAATCGCCAACGGGCGTCAATCATCTAGCGTGGATGATTACGCACCTGGACGGAATTCCGCTGGGAACGGTGCGGCGGCATTCGCTGGAACTGCTCGGCGAATTGGGAGCGACGCTGGGCAAACTGAACCGCGCGCTCACGGATTTCGATCATCCGGCCATTCATCGGGATTTTCATTGGGATTTGGCTAATGGGCTGCGCGAAGTTCGCAAACGCGAATCGCTGATCGCCGACGCCGAATTGCGCCGACTGGTCAATTCGCTGGCGAACGATTTTGAACAACACACCGCGCCGCTGCTGCCACAACTTCGTCGCAGCGCCATTCACAACGACGCCAATGATTACAACGTGCTGGCCGGCGGCGGCGAAGACCTCTATTCACGCAATCAACACGTCACCGGCTTGGTGGATTTCGGCGATATGGTTTACAGCCACACGATCAACGAACTGGCCGTGGCGATTGCGTATGCCGTGCTCGACAAAACTGATCCGTTGGCCGTCGCCCGGCAAATGGTCGCCGGATATCACGCGGAACATCCGTTGACCGAACCCGAACTTTCGGCGCTGTTCGGATTGATTCGCTTGCGATTGTGCGTCAGCGTTTGCCTGGCGGCAGTTCAACAACAACAACGCCCGGATGACGAATACCTGGCCATCAGCCAGCAACCGATCCGCAACACGCTGCCGCGCCTGGCAAAGATTCATTCGCGTTTTGCCGAAGCGGCGTTCCGGCAGGCCTGCGGCTTGAAAAAAAAGTTCGTAGTACCGCCTTCAGGCGGCAGCATCATCAACCAATCCCATCCGCCTAAAGGCGGTACTACAAACGTCGCCTCCGTAATTGACGCCGACCTTACAACAGAACCGTTACTGGTGTTCGACCTGAGTGTCGGCAGCCCGTTACTGAGCGGCGATCCGGCGGAAAATGCCGAACCCAAACTGACCGAACGCCTGTTTGGATTGATGAAAACAGCCAAGGTCAACGTCGGCGTAGGCCGTTACGACGAAGCCCGCATGCTCTATGTCACGCCGCTATTTGACGCCGACTCGTCAACGACTGAACGCCGCACGGTGCATCTGGGAATTGATTTGTTTGTCGAGGCAGATTCCGCGGTGTATGCGCCGCTCGCAGGCGAGGTCTACGCCTTCAACAACAACACTGCACCATTGGATTACGGGCCGGTCATCATCCTGAAACACGAACCGGAAAACGGCCAGACCTTTTTCACGCTTTATGGTCACTTGAGCCAGGGCTCGATTGATAGTTTGCGAATCGGGCAACGATTTGAAGCAGG
>JAEUQP010001092.1 GCA_016789645.1 Acidobacteriota bacterium
TTTTTGCCGACGCGGCACGGCTTCGATGAATATTTTGGGTTGCCGTATTCCAACGACATGTGGCCGAACCATCCGCTCAACAAAAATTACTATCCCGATTTGCCATTGATCGAAAATGACAAAGTCGTTCAGTTGATGCCGGATCAATCGCAATTGACGACGCAATACACCGAACGTGCTGTTCGCTTTATCGAACGTAACAAAGACAAACCATTCTTTCTGTACGTGCCGCACACGATGCCGCATGTGCCGTTGTTCGTTTCTGACAAGTTCAAAGGCAAAACCAAGCGCGGATTGTTCGGTGACGTCATCGAGGAAATTGACTGGTCGGTTGGGCAGGTGTTGGCGACGTTGAAGCGCTTGAAGCTGGACGACAACACGCTGGTCATTTTCACGTCGGACAACGGCCCATGGTTGAGTTACGGCAATCACGCCGGCTCAGCCAAACCGTTGCGCGAAGGAAAAGGCACGGAAATGGAAGGCGGCGTGCGTGTTCCGTTCATCGCTCGTTGGCCGCGAAAGATTCCCGCTGGCGCCGTCAGTCGAGAACCCGTGATGACAATTGACCTCTTGCCTACGCTGGCGAAGCTGATTGGCGCAGAAACGCCGAAAGATCGAATCATTGACGGACGCGACATCTGGCCGATTCTGGCTTCCAAACCTGGCAAAAACGCCAAAAGCCCTCACGACGCGCTGTATTTTTACTGGGGCAAAGAATTGCAAGCCGTCCGCAGCGGCAAATGGAAGCTGCACTTGCCGCACACCTATCGTTTTATTGAAACTCCCGGAGCCGACGGCAAACCCGGCAAAGACATGTATCCGAAGATTGATTTGTCGCTTTACGATTTGGAAGCGGACATCGGCGAAACGACGAATCTGGCCGACAAACATCTCGAAGTCGTCAAGCAGTTGATGACCTTTGTCGAACGCGCCCGTGAAGACCTTGGCGATTCGTTGACCAAACGCGAAGGCAAAAATGTGCGCCCGGCTGGCAAGTAGCTTGGAACGCAGGCGTCCTCGCCTGCGTGGTGTAGGCAAAACACGACCAAAAGGAAATTCATTCAATGTCCGAACTCACCCAAGGCAAGCAGCGCATCGTCGCGCTGACTTCATTCCTCAACCTGTACGCATTGGTCGGCATAGCCTTTTACGGCCCGCCGTTTTTTTACGACTTTCTGGTGAAAGAATTTGGCTGGTCGCGCGAACAAGTCACGTCCGGCAACACCTTTGGCAAAACACTGGTGTTGCCGCTGTTCGGGTTTGCCGCCGGATGGATCATTGATCGGTTCGGGTTGAAGCGGCTGATGATCGTCGGGATTTTGTTCGGCGCGATTTCAATCATTGGTCTGGGACAGGCGAATACACTGCCGCTGTTTTACGCCTGCTTCATTTTCAACGCGGTGGGATATGTGTGTGCCGGGCCGTTGCCGAATCAGGTGTTGCTGTCGCGCTGGTTCAAAGAATCGCGCGGCAAGGCAATGGGGTTTGCCTACTTGGGCATCGGGCTGGGCGGAGCGATTACCGTCAAAATGGCTTCGTGGTTGACGGGCAGGTTTGGTTGGCAAACGGCATTGCTGTGTTTGGGAGTGTTGATGGCGATTGTGGCGTTGCCACTGACCTTGATGACGGATGACAAATCCAAAGAGTTCGGCCAGCAAAGCCAGCTTCCGACTGTGCCGCTCGGCGAAATATTGCGAAGCCCTTCGTTTTACCTGCTGGCGATTGGTAGCTTGTGTTCGATTGGCGCGGTCGGCGCTACGAACCAGCATTTGAAACTATACCTGACGCGCGACAACGGGTTCGATCAGAATACTGCCGCCAATGTCATTGCCCTGGTTTTGTTCACCAGCAACGTGGGCCGGATTCTGATGGGGTGGTTGGCGGACCGTTTCCCGAAAAAGTACGTCATGATTTTGATTTATCTGCTGGTGGCTGCTGGCATTCCGCTGCTGTTTTTGATTCAGAGTCCGGGGATGATTTACCTGTTTGCTATCGTCTTCGGAATTGGAATGGGCGGCGATTACATGATCATTCCGCTCATGGCGGCGGAGTTGTTCGGCGTTCGAGTGATGGGGCGGGTGATGGGATTGATCATCGTTGTGGACGGGCTGGCTGAAGCCTGGGTGCCGAAACTGGTTGGCCGGTTGCGCGATCAAAATCCGAATTACACCAAAGGCTTTGCATTGATGATTGGACTGGCGCTATTAGGAGCGCTGGCCATTTCTTTGCTGCCGAGAAAAGAAAAACACGCCGATGCCTGACGCCGCGATCCAGTTCCGACCGATGACCAACGAAGACGTGCCAAGCGGGTTGGCGCTGTGCCGATTAGCGCGCTGGAATCAAACGCAACGCGATTGGGAATTGTTTTTGACGCTCAGCCCAAATGACTGTCGAGTGGCTGTCAACGCTGGTCAAGTGGTTGGTACAGTGACGACGGTCAATTACGAAAACATCTTCAGTTGGATTGGCATGGTGTTGGTTGATCCGGCAGAACGTCGCCAAGGAATTGGCACACATTTGCTGAACGAGGCAATTTCCTTGTTAGCAGATTGCCCGCTAATTGGCTTGGACGCCACGCCTGCTGGTCGCGAAGTGTATGTGAAGCTTGGGTTCGCTGATGAATGCCAATTGAGCCGCATGGAAACGGTCGTCGCGGATTCATTCAGCCTCGGTGGAGGCAACATTGCTCGCAAAATGAATGATGCGGACTGGCCGCAAATGCTGAAACTGGATCGTGCAGTCTTCGGCGCTGATCGAAGCCAGGTCTTGCAATGGCTGTTCGCCGGAGCGTCTGATTTTGCGTACGTGGTTGAACGTGAGGCTCGCATCGTCGGCTTTGTTTTTGGCCGCCACGGATTCAATTTTGAACACATCGGGCCGGTAATTGCCGAAGACAATCAAACCGCGATTCAACTGGCGTCGGCATGTTTGGCTGAACGAATCGGCAAATCTTGTGTAATTGACGCTGCTCATCACGACGCGGAATGGTTGCGTTGGTTGGCGGCGGTCGGTTTCAAACAGCAACGCCCGTTTATTCGCATGTTTCGCGGTGACGCCCCGCGACCGGGAGTTCCCGAAAAGCAGTTTGCGATTCTGGGGCCAGAATTCGGTTGA
>JAEUQP010001093.1 GCA_016789645.1 Acidobacteriota bacterium
CCGCCGAAAAAACGAATGATCAAACGCGGCATCAGCAACGTTTTTTTCAAAATTCCCGCCGGAGCCGAAGCGCACAAAGCAACGGCTTGCTGGCAACCGAAAGAAGACATCACGGTGTTTTCGATGATGCCGCACATGCACTATCGCGGAGCGGCGATGGAATACAAAGCGACATACCCGGATGGCAAAACCGAAATCCTGTTGAACGTACCGAACTACGATTTCGGCTGGCAAACGAATTACGCGCTGGCCAAACCGAAATTCATTCCCAAAGGAACGAAGCTTCAGGTCACGGCGACGTTCAACAACTCGGCCAAGAACAAGTACAACCCCGACCCGACCAAAGACGTTCGCTGGGGCGATCCGACGTATGACGAAATGCTGATTGGCTATCTGGATTACATCCCCGAACGCAAGGCCGTTGCGGGCCTGGACGCTAAAGCGCTGGCGGCATTTGTCGGCAAATACGACGCCGGGTTGATGAAACTGAACGTCGTGCAGGTCGGCAACGAGTTGTATGCCGAAATTGCCGGCCAACCGCGCATCGAAATGGTGCCCGAAGCGGCGGACAAATTTTTCATCCGGGAAATTCAAAACTTCGTGACCTTCACCCGCAACGAAAAGGGCGAAATCATCGAAGCCGCGATTCAAATGGGCGACCGCACGATCAAAGCCAAGAAGAAAATCGAGGCTCCTGCCGGCAGCGGGAACTAAATCCAGTCAACAAAAGGCGCGAAAAAACTTGCGACGATTTCGCAGGGTTTTCGCGCCTCGTTTGTATAAAGGCATGTGAGTTTTGACCGAACAAATCCAATACGACAAATCTCTTGAGCAAGTAGAACTTTTGATGGGCAGCAGTTATGCTCTGCCCCGTTCGTTCCGCGAACGTCGTAATCACTAACTAATCAGCAGAGAGGACTATCACTGTGAATCGCAAATTGTTCTTGATCTCGATTGCAGCCGTTGCGTTAACCATCGGGCTGTTTTTCCAGCCGACCAGCAGCGCCAACGAAACCAAGGCGAATGCCGCCAAGGAAGTCACCTTCAACAAAGACATCGCGCCGATCTTTTACAAAAGCTGCGCCGAATGCCACCGCGCGGGTGAAGTCGCTCCGTTTTCGGTGATGAGCTACAAAGAAGTCCGTCCGTGGGCAAAAGCGATCAAAGAGCAGGTCGCGGGCAAGGTCATGCCTCCGTGGCACGCGGATCCGAATCACGGCGAATGGGCCAATGACCGTCGTCTTTCGCAAGCCGAAATTGACAAGGTGATTGCCTGGGTGGAGGGCGGAGCCAAAGAAGGCGAGCCGAAAGATTTGCCGCCTGCTCCGAAGTTCGAATTGGGCTGGAACATTGGCAAACCGGACGAAACCTTTTCGATTCCCGAACAGAAAATTCCCGCCGAAGGCGTCGTGCCATATCTGTATTTCAAAGTCCCGACGAATTTCAAAGAAGATCGTTGGGTGACGGCGGCGGAAATTCGCGCCACTGGCCGCGAAGCCATGCACCACGTGATCGTTTTCATTCAAGACCCGAAAAATCCGACGCGCACGGACGGCAACCTGCTGGCCGGATTCGCGCCCGGCGAACAACCGACGATGTTTCCGGAAGGGTATGCCAAGAAAATTCCGGCGGGCGCGGTGCTGCAATTCCAAATGCACTACACTCCATCAGGAAAACCTGTCACGGACGTCACGACCATTGGCTTGAAATACGCCAAAGAACCGCCCAAGCATCAAGTGCTGACTCGCCCCGTGCTGAACACCGGATTTGAAATTCCGGCGGGCGCTTCCAATCACGAAGTGAAATCGTTTTACACCTTCACCGAAGCGTCGCACATCACCAGCTTCATGCCGCACATGCATTTGCGCGGCAAAGATTTTGAAGTGAAAGCGCATTTCCCCGATGGCACGTCGAAAATTTTGCTGAGCGTGCCCAAGTACGATTTCAACTGGCAAACCTACTATGTGCCGAAATCGCCAGTCGCCATTCCCAAAGGAACCAAGATCGAATGCACGGCGCATTACGACAATTCGGTCAGCAACAAATACAACCCCGATCCGACCAAAGCCGTTCGCTGGGGCGATCAAACCTGGGAAGAAATGATGATCGGCTGGTTGAGCTATTACAACGACGGAACCGCTCCGGGAAAACCGGCAGACAAACCGGCGGCAATTACGACCAGCGAGAAATAAGGCTGTTGCCAGCCTGAAACCGGACAGGCCACAGATTGCACTCGCTGCGATCTGTGGCCTATTCTTTTGCCGGAGGGGAAAACTGATGAGAAATCAAAAGTTCGTTCAAATCGTCGTTTGGGTCGTTGTCGTTCTGGTCGTCGCCGGGTTGGTGTTGCCGGTCTTGACCTCCATGTTCGGTCTTTTCTAAACCTGTTACCTGATACCTGACTTTGTTATGTTCACACGTCGTTATTCCGCAATCGCCATTTTTCTTCTTGCTGTGTTCTTTCTCTCCACACGAACCGGCAGCACGCACGAACCCATCACCACTAAGGTGATGTTCAACAAAGAAGTCATTCGCATTCTGGAGCGCAACTGTTTGGGCTGCCACGCGCCGAACAAGATCAAAGCCGACATTCCGCTGACCACTTACGACGAAGCGCGTCCCTGGGCCAAAGCCATCAAGGAAGAAGTGCTGGAAAAACGGATGATGCCGTTTCAAGCCGTCAAAGGCTACGGACGTTTTCAGCACGATTACATCCTGACGCAACGGGACATCGAATTGCTGGTGTCGTGGATCGAAGGCGGCGCTCCGCGCGGCGACGTAAAGGATTATCCCAAACCGGAAATCGAACGGTTGATTTCCGGCAATGGCTGGCCGCTGGGCGCACCGGATTTGGTGCTGCAATCCGAAGAAGTGAAGCTTTCGGCGGAAGCCGATGAAGAGACGCGGTGCTTTATCTTGCCGACCAATTTGAAAGAAACTCGTTCGTTGACGGCGATTGATTTTCAACCCGGCAACGGAACCGTTGTCCACAGCGCATCATTCCACCTGCGCAGCACAAAGCCGATTCCGCCCAACGTCAAAATGTCTGCTTGCGGAATGGTGGGAGAAACCCTGGGTGTGTGGGTTCCGGGACAAACGGCGACTCGCTTTCCCGAAGGCATCGGACGAAAACTCAACGCCGGAGAGCAGATCGTTGTGCAGATTCGTTATCGCAACTCAGGCGAAGCGGCGACCGACCGCAGCCGCGTGGCGCTGTATTTTGCCAAAGAAGCCGCGCCAAAAGCTTTACGCACCGAAGCCGTTACTCCTGCCGCAGTCACGGTTCCGGCCAACGCCGAACACCACCCAGTCAAAGCTTCGCTGACCGTTGCGCAATCGTCCGAAGTCGTTTCGATCCGTCCGTTGTTGTTCCCGTTCGCCAAATCGGTCGAAGCCAAAGCCATTCGTCCGGATGGTTCGATCGAAGTTCTGATCGTCGCGCGCGATTACCGCTACGATTGGCAACCGGCTTACTTTTTCAAAACGCCGGTTTCATTGCCACGCGGCACACGCATCGAAGTCACCGCTTACGTGGACAATTCCGACAACAACCGCAATCAACCCAACGATCCGCCTGTGGAATTGAAACTCAATTCGCCGCTGTGCGAAATCGCTTTGGCGCAATCTACGCAACTCAAACCAACCAACACTGCCGCAGAGAAACGCAAAAAGCCGCAGATCAGCGTTTCTCAGCGTTGATCTGCGGCTAAAAGGTTGAAAAACGGCTTCTCAATTCCAGCGGACTTCGATTTCGTAATCCGCTGCGCCTCCCGAAGAATCCCGAATTTCGATAATTGCGGTGTAACCGTTGCGACGATTCGGTTGTTCGACGACGCGGACTTCGCCACGGCCTCTGCGTTTATCTACGGAAACGCGAACTTCGCTGCGCGGCAACGCCGAGCTGAAGTTGTAATCCACACGCTGCGCCGGTTGGCCGGAAATCACCCGATCCCGAACCGAACGGTCGCGAATTTCCAGAATCGTTACGTCATCCACACGGCCACGCCAGATCAAACTTCCCTGCCCGTATCCGCCGTACCCTTGATCGCGGTCACGATTTCGATAATCCCGGTCACGGTTGGAATCGCGGTCGCGTCCGTAACCGTCAACCTGCCGCAGCACAAACCGTTGATTGGCTTCGCCGTTGTGGTTGTAAATCTGCATTCGCCCGCCGTCAAACCGCGCGCTGGAAGGCGAATCCAGCGTTTTGCCTCGTCGCGTGGAAAACGAGTATCCGTTGTCCGGCCCTGGCCGCACCAACCACAGTTGATTTTCATTGCCCCGCTGCAATCGAGTCAGAATCACATCGTCGCCGCTCTCTCCGCGCCCGGCAACGGTCAGGGCCTCGCCCGTGTCGGCGGACAAAATGTAGTAAGACCCGTTGCCCGCATCTTGTAAGTCCCATTGCGAATATCGGCCTGAGCCGGAAGCCTGCACCACGGTGCGCCCGTCTCTGCCAACCGAAAGCAATCGCCGCGTCGCCACCAACTCCATTTCGTATCGGCCTTCGCGCAGAACGCCCGATTGCCCCGAACGGTCGTCGTACCGATCACGATCCCGGCCTTGATTGCCGCCACGATTGTCGTCGTATCCCCAGCGCAGATAGCTGGCGCGATTTCGACGAACGTCAATCGAACCTTCGTACCAGATGGTTTGCCAGTTCGCGCCACCGCTACTGATGCGAGCGCGTCCGCGAACCAGCGTTTCGTCGCGGTTGGAATACGCCGATTCGGCGGTTTCGATGCGCACGTCGTAATCGCGGCGTTCGTCGTTATAAATGCGGCTGCGCAATTCGCGCAGAATCAATTCGCGCTCTTCGCGCCGAGCCTGTTGGTATTGCTGCGCCAGCACGCTGCCAGCCAATCCGACGAACAA
This sequence comes from Acidobacteriota bacterium, assembly GCA_016789645.1. Taxonomy (GTDB): domain Bacteria; phylum Acidobacteriota; class Blastocatellia; order RBC074; family RBC074; genus RBC074. The sequence goes on from JAEUQP010001093.1 coordinate 4,876, forward strand.
CATTAATAGCGCAATCAGGTTTTGTTTTTTCATTGGATGCGTTCCTTTGTGTTTGCAATCAATCTCTGCAGATGAACGTGCAACTCATTCGACGTCCACCGGAGCCAACAATCTGCCGTTTTGGGCGACGACGCCTCCTCGGTCGCCGGGCGTGACGGAACCATAACGCTCCGCAAACACTATTGGCAACGGGCGCGCTTGCGGCGGAGCCAGCCACAATCGCAGCAAATGCCGTTTGCGCTCCGGTTCCGGCCAATCTTCAAACGCCGTGCGGTCGTGCAGCAAGGTGTGGTTGTGAACCAACTGCACATCGCCGCGCCGAAACTCCATATTCAAATGTATTGCCGGGTCGTTGGCCAGCGAATCGAACAAATCCAGCGCCTCAACCTGGCGAGCGGTCAATGGCGGAACTTCCGCAAACCGCCGCGCCGATTCGATGTATTGCCGCTGGTAAATTGCGGACAGAAATCCTTCGTGCCAGTTAAACACCGGAATGCTGAAAAATGGCTTTGCGCCTTCGGTGACTTCGCCTCGCCGGTCGGTTTCAATGGGCTGGAACAACTCCGCCAGCAAATCAGGCCGCTGTTTTCTCATTTCATTGAAGATCGTGACAGAACTGACCAAACTTGAGAGGCCGCCGGATTTCGCCGGTTGCAAACAGACCAAAGCAACCACGTCGCAAGAATCTGTGTGATACGTCTGGCGTTCGTGCGTTTGATAAATCCGCACATTCGGGTCGCTGCTGGAAAGCCCTAAATCCTTGACGTGGCCGAGCACGTGTCCCGCCGCATTCTGCGAACGAGCATTTCCCAGATGCGCGCCGATTCCATAAAACGCAATCGCCGCTTCTCGCCGCGACCATCGCTCCACCGGCAAGCCTCGAATCAGCACAAAGCCTCGCCCGTTCAGAACTTCACCGAGGATTTCTTGCAATCGTTGGTTGAGCGTCGGCAAGGGAAAATCTTCACGGCGAATCGCAGCGATTTCGATTGCGGCGTCTGCCAACCGTTTCGTCGCAGTTTCAATTTCTGTAATTTCAGTTTCGGAAAGTAGTTCAATCCAATCGCGGCATTTCGCCATATCAGTGCCATACCAAGCGGAAGCGTTATGGATTTCAGGTGGCAGGTTGTCGGGTAAGCTTTTCATTTACTCTTCTGAAAAACGATGTGCCGGTGGATGTTCGCCATTAAGCAAAAGCAGACGGCGCAGGTGTATGACGCCTTCACGATTCAGATCAAGCTCTTGAATGGTTGCACGCCCGGTCGGAGTCAGGCCAATGAGATTGAGGTAATTGGGACTCCAGGCAAAATGCATGAACCAATTGTCGGTTCGAGGGTGAAAGAGTGAAACCATTCGTCGCGTGGCGGGATCAATGGCATGCGTTTTGTCTGATTTCAAGCCGTTACAGCCCTGGCAGGCAAGAGCAAGATTGTCTTCGACACTTTTACCGCCACGACTTTCAGGCAGGATATGTTCGATAGAATGCAACTGAGTCGCGCAAAAATCCGGGCATTGACAGTATTCGCAATACCCCATTGCGCGTTGCCTGACCAATCGGCGCAGTTTGTTTGGAACGCGCTTTTTAGTCATGTGGCACAGGTTCGAGTCC
>JAEUQP010001099.1 GCA_016789645.1 Acidobacteriota bacterium
GCTTTCCCTGATACTTTTGGTGGCCACCATTGCCGTCATTGTCATGGCCTTCATTCGCGCGCGGCGGCGTCCGGTTCCTCCCGGCCCGATCAAAGCCGAAGCCAGGTTGAAAGCCAATGTCACTTCGCGCGTCGAAGGGTATGAAAGCGTGGTGATGGATGATAAAGGCCGCGAAAAATATCGGTTGCGTGCGGCAGTAGATACAGCGTTCGATGATGGGCATCACGAAATGGAAAAAGTTGATCTGACGGCGTTCGGCGAAATTCAGCAGGACGGCAAGCCCAAAACGGTTCGCATCACCTCGGAACGCGGCGAATACACGCCAGCGCAAAATCTGGTCACTTTTGAAACCAACGTCGTGGTCACCAGCAGCGACGGATTGGAAGTCACCAGCGAAAAATTGAATTACGACCAGAAATCCGAAATCGCCAGCACCGATGTCGCCGTGCAATTCAAACACGGAGAATTGAACGGTTCGTCTGTCGGCGCGCAGCTTTTTGCCAAAGATCGTTTATTGAGTCTTTGGAAAGACGCGCGAATTGTGGCCACGCCCGCGGCTCCGCCCAATCCCAAAGACCCGAAGAAAAAGACTGGCTTGCCGGTTGAAATGCTAAGCGAAAAAGCCAGCTACGCGGAATTGCAGGGCGTCGCCCGGTTTGAAGGCAACGCCAACATCATTCAGGGCGAAAAACTCGCTCGCGCCGATTTGATCACCGGCGTGGTGAATCCTCAGACGAAAAAATTGGAGCGCGTGGAAATGCGCGGCAATTCGTTCTTGAAATCGCAGGAGAAAACGCGAACTTCGGAATTGCAAGCGCGCGATATGGATTTTTACTTCGACGAAGCTCAGCATTTGAAGCAAGCCGTCGCCATCGGCGCAGCTCGCGCTTCATCGCTGGAAAAAGGCTCGCCGCGCGAAATTCTGGCGGAGAAAATTGACGCGTATTACACGCCGGGTGAAAAAGAGAGTTTGTTGCAAACGGTCATTACGCAAGGTCGCACCACGATGAAAATCGAAGTGGCCGAAGACGTGCCGAACGCCAAAGAGGTGTCTGAACGAATCATCGAAGCCGATGCGGTCAACGCCGCGTTTCGCGAAGATGGCGTGAATCTGGCGCGCGCCGAAGCGACCGGTAACGCCGTACTGACCATCACGCCGAAAACGGTCAAACCGACTTCTGACCGGCAAAAATTGCGCGCGGCCAAATTCACGGCGGACTTTTTTCCCAAAGGCAATGCAATCAAAACGTTTTTGGCCGACGGCAATGCCGTTGCCGAATTCGAACCGCTGGAAACAAAAACCAAACGATCCCGGCGTTCTGTGACCGGCAAAAAGCTGACGGCGAATCTGATCGAACAAACGCAGGACATTGACATTCTGACCGTTGAAGGCGGCGCGAAGTTTGTCGAGAATTTTCCCGCCGGATCTAAAGAGTCCGACCGCAATGCCACTGCTGACCGAGCTGTGTACACGGCTTCGAATCAAACTGTGGCTTTGCGCGGCAAACCGCTGTTGTGGGATTCGACTTCGCGCGGCAATGCCGATGAAATTGACGCCAACATCGAAACCGGCGAAAGCATTTTGCGAAATCGCGTGCGGACGACATATTACAGCCGCGAAAAAACCGGCGGCGCGGCTCCGTTCAAAAAAGACAAGGCTCCGGTGACCATTGCGTCGGATCAGGCGTTCATCAAACACGGCGAAGGCGCAGCCCGGTACACGGGCAACGTTCGCGCCTGGCAGGACAGCGATTTCATTCGCGCGGACAGCATGGAACTCGACAACGGCGAAAAAATGATGACGGCCTGGGGAAATGCGCAATCGGCGTTTTACGATTTCGAACGCGAAGTCGAAAAGAACCGCAAGGAAATCGTTCCGGTGTTTGCCACGGCGGACAGGATTGTTTACACCGATGCCAACCGCACGGCGCATTACGAAGGCACGGTCAAAATCAAACAGGGAACCGATCAGATTGATGCCGCGGTCGCCGACGCGGTAATGGACGAGCAACATAAACTGGTGAAATTGACGGCGTCGAACAACGTGGTGATGACGCAACCGCTACGTCGCGCAACGGGTGATCAGGTCGTTTATACGGCAGCCACGGATACGGCGATTTTGACGGCAGCAGCAGGAAAGATGGCCATGGTGGAGGACAAAGAACGCGATGCTGTGACAAAAAGCGAAAAATTGACTCTGCATTTACGCGATGCTAGGATCGAAGCCGGTAGTGAGAGCGGCAGCAAAAAGCGTGTGAAGACCACTCATCGTATCCAAAACTGAGCCGTTGCCGATCATCCCAACCCGCTTCTTCAGGGCGTAGATCTACAAAGAAGTTCAGCGCGAAGTTCAGCGAAGTTCCATTTACGAGTATTAACAATGAAGAGGTTTGTGATGCAGCAGGAGGTTGGGAAATGGTAAGCGATGTGGCTGAATCGGAACTCGAACATGCCAACCAGACATCTGCCGTTTCTACCGTGAGTGTGGGTGCTCTGCGTGCCGACAACATGAAAAAATCGTATCGTCGGCGCACGGTCGTCAATGGCGTTTCGATCAACGTTCAGCCCGGCGAAATTGTGGGATTGCTGGGGCCGAATGGAGCAGGTAAAACGACGACGTTTTACATGGTGGTCGGTCTGGAAGAACCTGACGAAGGTCGTGTCTGGCTAGGCGATCAGGAAATCACCCGATTGCCGTTGTACAAACGGGCGCGGTTGGGAATCAGTTACCTGCCGCAGGAAGCATCGATCTTTCGCAAATTGACGGTCGAACAAAACATTCTGGCCATTTTGGAAACGCTGGACCTGACACGCGAACAACGACAGGAACGGTTGGAACAACTGCTGGAAGAGTTTCATTTGAATCACGTCCGCCGCAATAAAGGATTTGCCTTGTCGGGCGGCGAGCGCCGGCGAACGGAAATTGCCCGCATGTTGACGTTAGACCCGAAATTCGTTTTGCTGGACGAACCCTTTGCGGGAATTGACCCGATTGCGATAGACGATATCCAACAAATTATCGCGCGTTTGCGTTCGCGCGGCATTGGAATTCTGATTACGGATCACAACGTGCGCGAAGCTCTGGAAATCACCAATCGCGCTTATATCATCAGCGAAGGCAAGCTGTTTCGTTCCGGCACGCCGCGCGATCTGACCGATGATCCCGAAGTCAGACGGGTTTATTTGGGAGAGAAGTTCAGATTGTAATGGATAGTGGATAATTGATAATTGACAGTCTTGGCAATATGCAGGCACCAATTATCAACTCTCAATTATCCATTGTTGAAAGCTATGTCGTTCAAACAATCATTAAACGTCAATCTGTCTCAGCGGTTGGTGCTGACTCCACAATTGCGCCAACGCATCGAGATGTTGCAGATGACCAAGCTGGAGCTGAGCGACCTGGTCACGCAACAGATGGCTGAAAATCCTGTGCTCGAAGAATTGGCGCCGGAAGAAATCAGCATCCCAGCGGATTTGGCGAATGCGGATTACACCGAAACACCATCTGCAACGTTGAATGGCGCGGCGGACGTGCCGGAAAACCCGCTCAGCAGTTACGAGTCCTTCGATTTCAGCGAACCTTCGTTCGTTCAAGCTGATTCGTTTTCAGAAAATGGAGATTACAGTTCCGGCGCTGGCGAAATGGTGGCCGCCGCTCCCACCGGCGAGGCAATGGAATTTGATGGCGGCGAAGCGCGCGAAGCGGATTCGAGTACCCGCGATTCGTTCAGCGAAATTGATTTCGGCTCCACCTTTGAAGAATACCTCGATCCCGGTTATCGAACGCGCGAAGTCGAGGTCGGCAATGATAAACCTGGCTTTGAGATGTTCCTGTCTGCCGGAACGAATCTTTCCGAACATCTGAACGCGCAGTTGCGGACGACCATCACCACTCCCGAAATTCAGGAGGCTGCCGAAGCCATCATTGGCAACTTGAATGACGATGGATTTCTGGTGGATGCCACGCTGGAAGAAATTGGCCAAATCGGCGGTTGGTCGCCGGAAACGATGGATCAGGCTTTGAAGATCGTGCAGCAACTTGACCCGACCGGGGTCGCGGCGCGCAACCTGCAAGAATGTTTGCTGATCCAGCTCAACTATTTGGGATATGGTGACCGATTGGCGGCGACGCTGATTCGCGATCATTTTCATCGGCTGCAACACCACAAATGGCCTGAACTTGCCAAAGAACTGGGCGCGACTGTTGAGCAAATCGCTCAGGAAATGAAACTGATTCGCCAACTGGAACCGAAACCCGGTCGCAAATACGCGCCTCCTTCGACGCATTATGTCGAACCAGAGGTGTACATCGAAAAATTCGACGACGATTACATCATTCGCTTCAATGACGACGGACTTCCGCAGCTTCGCATCAGCCGCAAATATCGCCAGATGCTGGACAACAAGGAAACGTCAAAAGAAGCGCGCGATTACATCAAGGACAAGGTGCGGTCGGCGGTTGATTTGTTGAAAAACATCGAACACCGCAAACAAACCATCTACAAAGTCTGTGAACGTATCGTCGAACGCCAACGCGATTTTCTGGACAAAGGGGTTGAACACATCAAACCTATGATGTTGAAAGATATTTCCGAAGACATCGGCATGCACCTGTCCACCATTTCGCGCGTCGTCAATGGAAAGTATGCCCACACGCCCCAGGGCGTCATCGAACTCCGCCGCTTTTTCACCGAAGGCATGACCAACGATGACGGTGAAGAAGTTTCTACCCGTATCATCAAGTTGAAAATCAAAAAGATGATCGAAGCCGAGGACCCGCGCTCGCCACTGACCGACGACCAAATCGCGGATATTCTGGCCAAGGAAGGTCAAAAGCTATCGCGTCGAACCATCGCCAAGTACCGCGACCAGATGAAAATCGCCGGTTCACGCGAACGGCGGCAGGTCGTCTGATTTCCGACTGATTGAACGCGAAAAATTCGCAATCTACATATTTTGAACAAGGAGGACTGGGATGAAAATCGAATACACAGGTCGTAATTTCACCATCTCACCCGCAATCAAAAAACACATCAACGATCATTTCAAAAAACTCGACACCTTACTCAACGGAGCCAGTCAGGCACACGTGATTCTGACGGTTGGAAGGCATCATCGTCACATCGCCGAAATCGTGGTCAACTGGAACGACCGTTCCCTGACCAGCAAAGCCGACACAACGGATATGTATGCGTCGTCATTGCAGGCGATTGATAAGCTGAACAAACAGGCGATCAAGCTGAAAGGGAAACTCATTGACCGATCCCATAACGCCAAACCTGTTAAAGTCGTCGCACCAAGCCCCGTGCCTCCGGCTGAACCGGAAAAAGACGCGCCGCGCATCATTCGGTCGCGACGCTATTCAATCAAACCGATGACTCCCGAAGAAGCCGTGCTTTCCGTTCAGGAATCAGCGGATCAATTCGTCGTCTTCCGCGATTCCGAAACCGATCGTGTCGGCGTGATTTACAAACGCAAAGACGGCAATTACGGATTGATTGAACCATAACCGGTTTTCGGTGGCTGGTGATCGGTGCCCGGTTGCTTTGCCGCCACCGACCACCAGCCACCGAAAACCGATCACCAGCAATGACTCCTCAACTTGTCATCATCACCGGCTTAAGCGGCTCAGGCATGTCTTCGGCAATGAATGTTTTTGAAGACCTGGGGTATTTTTGCGTAGACAATTTGCCGGTGCAGTTGATTCCCAGTTTCGTCCAGCTTTTCGAACGCAAGGAATTCGGCGTGACACGAGCCGCGCTTGGGCTGAACATTCGCGAAGGCGAATTTCTGAAAGGCTTTCCGCATGTTTATGCGCAACTTCGCGCGCGCGGCGATCTGGAAACGACGGTGCTATTTCTGGAAGCCGGGGATTCGGTTTTGCAACGCCGCTATAGCGAGACGCGTCGCCCGCACCCGCTCGGCGAAGGCCGCGTGCTGGAATCCATTGCCGAAGAACGCAAACGGCTGGAACCGATTCGCGCTCTTGCCGACGTGGTGATTGATACTTCCGACCACAACGTCCACAGTTTGCGCGCCTGGTTGAAAACCCGGTTTGCGCCGGACAGCGCCGAAACTCAAACGGACATCACCATTGTCAGCTTCGGGTTCAAATACGGCGTGCCGCTGGACGCCGATCTGCTTCTGGATGTCCGCTTTCTGCCCAATCCGTATTTCGTGCCGGAGTTGCGGGAACTCACCGGCAACGACCAACCTGTCATTGAATACCTGGAAAAAAACGCCGAAGCCGTTGAAACCATTCGCCGGTTTCGCGATCTGCTGGATTACCTGATGCCGCTTTACCAACGCGAAGGCAAAAGTTATGTCACCGTCGCCATTGGTTGCACTGGCGGCAAACACCGTTCGGTGGCCGTGGCCAACGCCCTAAATCAACACCTGAACCGCGAAGGCTTTCGGGCGCGCGTGACTCACCGAGACGTGAAGAAATGACCAGACGATCCAAGCCGACACTCCAACAACTCCGCATTGGCGTGGACACGGGTGGAACCTTCACCGACTTCATCGTTGCCTTCAAACATCACCAATTCTCTTTCAAAGTTCCTTCCACGCCGCGAGCGCCTGCCCAGGCCATTTTGACCGGATTGAGCCACGCGCTGGATCAACTCAGCGAACTGGTCGGCGACATCGAAGACGCACAAACCGAAATCGTTCACGGCACAACCGTCGCCACCAACGCCTTGCTGGAACGCAAAGGCGCGCGCACGGCTTTGGTGACCACCGCCGGTTTTGAAGACGTAATT
>JAEUQP010001106.1 GCA_016789645.1 Acidobacteriota bacterium
TTTCGGCTGACGCTCAATCCAATTCAACTTTGAACAAAACGACTTTGAAACTCTTTCAAGCCCAATGGATCGGGTTTCCAGGTCAACGATAAATGGTTTGTGAGCATGCAAAACCTGTCGGCTCTCACTTTGGCAACACACCCGCATGATTATCATCCCAGCCATTGATTTACGTGGCGGGCGCTGCGTTCGGCTAACGCAAGGACAAGCTTCCGCTGAAACCGTCTATTCCGAAAACCCTGTCGTGATGGCTAAACGGTGGTATGACGAAGGCGCAGAAATGCTGCATATCGTCAATCTGGACGCCGCACTTGGCAAAAACGACGCCGCAAATCTGAAGGCGCTCGAAAGCATACTGTACGAAGTGAACATTCCGGTTCAGTTCGGCGGCGGCGTGCGGTCGAAAGAAGACGTTCACCGGCTGGATGACATGGGGGTCACCCGCATCGTCATTGGTACGACGGCGATTGAAAACCCTGTGTTGCTGGAACACATCGTTGATGAATTCGGCTCGACCATCGTCGTCGGCATTGACGCCCGCGACGGAATTGTCGCGTTGCGCGGCTGGGAAAAGATGTCGAACATCAAAGCCGTTGATCTGGCCATGAAAGTCGCCGAAAAAGGCGTCGAGCGAATTGTTTATACCGACATCGCCCGCGACGGCATGCTGACCGGCCTGAACATCGAAGCCACACGCGAAATCGCCGAAGCCAGCGGATTACACGTCACCGCTTCGGGCGGAGTCGCTTCGCTGGACGATATTTACGCGCTGAAGGAAATCGAACAATTTGGCGTGGACAGTGTCATCGTCGGCAAGGCTTTGTACGAAGGCGTCTTTTCACTCGGCGAAGCGCTCGACGCCGCCGATAATTACGACGACGAGTAATTGGGACGGTTTATGTCCGACGATGAAACCGTACAACCCAGAAGAGAGCGCCAGAACGATCAACTGACCTACCTGCACGACATCACTTCGCGCAAACCCGCGCAGATCGAATACGAGCGTCGCCGCCGGAGGGAACTCGAGGAGGAAGAGCGCGAATCGGTGCTCAATTCCTGGAGCTGGATGCTGGTCACAGCGGTGATTGTTGGCGTTCCGGCGGGGCTTGCCCTCTGGTTTTGTGAGCCGATTGTCAGGGCGCTGGCCCTGATTGCTGGCGCCGCCACGACGGCTTTCCAGTACAAAAGCGCCAGAACCACCCAGGCTCAACGAAGAAGTTTTATCTTTCTGCTGACTACCATAATTGCCGGCCTCAGCCTGCTGGTATTTCTCCAAAGCCTGTGATTGCACGACTGATTCTGGGCGGAAATTCCGGTCAATTGGCCTTCGCTTGATTGGGCGCGAATTGTCGCGGCTTGAACTCTTCGCCGCGTTCGTGCTATTTGATTGCGCCTTTGCGACGGCTGGTGAAGCTTTCCGCTCAACTGACATCGGCCAATTAACGCAACCGGAATCATCGTTATGTCCAAATCATTAGTTATCGTCGAATCGCCGTCGAAGGCGAAAACAATCAATAAATATCTGGGGAAGGATTTCAAGGTTCTGGCTTCGGTCGGTCACGTCAAGGATTTGCCGAAAAAAGGGCTGGGCGTGGATGTCGAAAACGACTTTGAACCGACCTACGAAGTTTTGCCCGGCAAGGAAAAGGTGGTCAAGGAAATTACCGCCGCCGCCAAAGAAGCCGAACAAGTGTTTATCGCAACCGACCCTGATCGCGAAGGCGAAGCCATCGGTTATCATCTGGCCGAAATTGTCAAAAGCGGGCGCGGGCAATCTAAGAAACCCGTTTACCGCGTGATGTTCAACGAAATCACCAAAAACGCGGTCAAGGAAGCTTTTAACCACGCGGGAGAAATCAACAACGATCTGGTGGACGCCCAGCAAGCGCGGCGCGTATTGGATCGGCTGGTTGGATACAAAGTCAGCCCTCTGTTGTGGGATAAGGTTCGGCGCGGATTGTCCGCCGGGCGTGTGCAAACCGTCGCTGTTCGGTTGGTCGTCGAACGCGAACGCGAAATTCAGGCCTTCGTCAAAACCGAATACTGGTCCATCATTGCCAATTTGGCTGCGCAATTGCCGCCGAATTTCGACGCGCGTCTTTATAAAGTGGACGCGCTGACGGTCAAAACCTCCGGCTTCGATGACGGCGTCAAAAAGAACGAATTCCACATCAAGGACGAAGCCACGGCCAAAGGCATTTTGGACGAACTTGGCGGCGCGAAATACGTCGTCAGCGAAGTTGCGACCAAAGAACGCAAACGCAATCCGGTTCCGCCCTTCATTACCTCCAAACTGCAACAGGAAGCCTCGCGTAAACTTTATTTC
>JAEUQP010001119.1 GCA_016789645.1 Acidobacteriota bacterium
TTTGACGGGCAATTGGTTCCCGTGCCGTCGGCGGCGAATTTCTTTGCGGTGAAAACTTCGATTCCGCCGAAAGAATTGTTCGAGGCCTTGCACGCGCGCGGCATTCTGATCCGCAACGTCAGCAGCGCGCCGATGCTGGAACACTACGTTCGCATCAGCGTCGGCACGCCGGAAGAAAACGACAAGCTGATTGCGGCGTTGAGAGAAATTACCGGGGGTGAGTCATAGGACGGAAAACTCGCTGGTCAATTTAGAGGGTGTGCCCAATACGTTGGAGAAGGTCGCTGAAGCGCAAATCCGAACGAAGGCAGTCAAATTTCGGATCCACTTTCAGCCACAGCGCCAGCCAGCCACTGCGATCATCATAAGCCTTTTCAAGCCAAGCCAACGCCTGCTCTTTTTCGCCGAGTCCGGCATAAATCGCGGCGATGTCGTACGGCGAGACATATCTGCGTTTAGAATTTTCTTGCAACTCGGCAATCACTTTTTGCCCTTCATCTCGCTGGCCGGAAATCGCCAATCCGTGCCCGAGTGCGGCAAAGGTTTGCGGGATGTCATTTAACCGATGCGCTTGCTCCAGTTCGGCAATGGCTTCGGGGAATTTACCCTGCTGTTCGTATGCCCAGCCGAGCATTAAGTGCGTCCAGTGCGATCTCGGCTCCTCCGCAATCGCGCGGCGGTACTGCTCAATCGCCTTGTCATACTGGCGCGCGAAGTAAAACGAATCTCCCAGTCCCCACAGAGCAAACTCGCTGGACGGATCTGATTCCAGTGCCCGTTTCATTTCCGCCTGCGCTTCGGCAAAGCGCCCCAGGGAGATTAAATACCAACCGTAAATTTGGTGCGCCGAGTTGTCATCCGGTGCGAGTTCAATCGCGCGCCGGAATTCCCGCTCCGCTCCCAGCCAGTCCCAATCGTACTGGGTTTTAATCAGCCCCAGTGAGACGTGCGCGGCGGCGAAACTTTCGTCCAACTGCAACGCTTTCAATACCGCAGCCAGGGCTTTCGGCTCTGCTTCGCGCGGCGGCAGGTGCAAGTCCGAAAGAAAATTCCAGCCGACCGCCAGCCCTTCGTAGGCGGATGCGGAGTTCGCGTCCAACGCGATGGCGCGGTTGTAGTATTCGATTCCTTTGTGAATTTCGTCTTCCGACCACCGGCTCAGGTAGAAATTGCCCTTGAACTCAAGCTGCTGAACTTCGGCTCTCTTTTCCAGCCGGAAGTACAGCCAGAGTCCAACGCCCACGAAGGCGGGAATCAGTAGCGCCAGAATTCTGAGCGTGGTTTTGAAACGGCTGGGCGTGAGGCTGACGGTGGTTTTCGTTGGTTGAATTTCGCGCGCGCCATTCGTTGCCACTGACTCTTCAACCAGAAATTCTTTCTTCAACTCGTGTTGAGCTTTCACTTCGGCCACGAAGCGGTAGCCGCGCTTCGGAACGGTTTCGATGAACTTCTGTCCGTTTTCGCCTTCGCCGAGCGCCTTGCGCAGCCGCGAGATGTTGTCGGTCAGATTATTCTCCTCGACAAAACTGTCCGGCCAGACGGCTTTGAGCAGCGCCTCTTTCTCCACCAGACGCCCCGGCTGTTGAAGGAACGCCAGCAGCAGGTCGAAAGCCTTTGGCTTCAGCGGGACGACTTCGCCGTCGCGCAGCAACAGCCGCTCCGCAACGTCCAGTCGGAAAGAACCGAATTCATATAAATGTCCGGGATTTTCCACCATCACTGTTCCGTGAAGCCGACGAGAATTTTTCTAGGAAAAAAACAGACGCAGCAGAGGACATCCAGCCTTCCGCGCGTCTATCTTTCACCGCGTCGCGTGCCGATAAAGCAAGGCAGCCGTGTCATTGTAGAAGTGGGCGGCATCTGCGGCAATGCGGCGCGCCAATTCGGCAACGAATCTGATCGGGAGAAAAAACTTATGAGCATTGTGCTGGTACGAGACGCACTGTTGTGGTGCGCGGCGATGAATTTCGGGGTGCTGGCTGTGTAGTCGCTGCTGTTCGTGTTCTCACACGAATGGCTGCACAGGCTTTGGAGCAAATGGTTCCGCCTGTCCGTCGAACAGTTCGACGCGATCAACTTTGCCGGGATCGTGTTTTACAAGGTCGCCATCATCCTGTTCTACCTGACGCCGTACATCGCCCTGCGAATTGTCGGGTGACTTGCGTGTTATGAACGACGTATCGCTGACGGAGAGAATGAAGCCGATTTCTTCCGACGAGCGCAATGTCGCTTTGGACGCGCTGCGCGGGGCGGCGCTGCTGGGCGTGTTGCTCGTCAACCTGGACAGTGATTTTCGCGGCTCGCTTTTCGCTCGCATGCTGAACTTTCATTCGCACCCCGGCGGAATCAATCGCGCGACGGATTGGCTGTTGGCCTGGGTCTTCGAGTTCAAAGCCTTCACGCTGTTTTCGTTTCTGTTCGGCGTCGGTGTCGGCGTTCAAACAGAGCGCGCGGCGTCACACCGGGTCAGCGTCTACGGCTTTTTCGTTCGGCGCTTTGCGGCGCTGCTCGCCATCGGACTCTGCCACATGCTTTTGATCTGGAACGGCGACATTCTGACGCTGTACGCCGTCTGCGGTCTGCTGCTGATTCCGTTCGTCAAACTGTCTCACCCGTGGCTGGCCATCGCGGGATTGGCTGTCGTGCTGCTTTCGCCTTACCTGCCATTCTTCGGCAACCTGTTTCCAACTCAAGCGGCGATTCAGGCGCAGGCCGAACTGGCCACGCGCGTTTATGCAACCGGGAGCTTTGCGGAAATTGCGACGCTTCGTTGGCGCGAAGCTTGGCAATTCATCGCGCCGCTGCTCATCGGCTCTTTGCCGCGTACGTTCGGCTTGATGCTGCTGGGCATCGCCGCCTGGCACGGACGGTTGCTGCAACGACCGGCTGAAAATCACAAACTGCTGAAAATTATTCTCGCCGTTGCTGGCAGCCTGGGCGCACTGACGACAACCTTGCTGGTCTGGTCAAAAGAAACTGGGCAACCGCCGCCCGTTGCGTTGGATTGGCTCTATCCTTACTCCACCGTATTGCTGGCCTTTGCTTATGGCGCGGGGCTGTTGCTTACTTTCAGCGCCGAACGAAAAGGCGAGGTGCATTGGCTGACGCGACTGTTTGCCGCCGCCGGGCGGATGGCGCTGAGCAACTATCTGGCGCAATCCGTGATTTTCAGTTTGACCTTTTACAGCTTTGGCTTGGGATTGTTTGGAACACTCGGCTCAGCGGCAGCAGCGTTGTTTGGCTTGACGGTTTATGTCGCGCAACTGGTCGCCAGCGATTGGTGGCTGGAGCGGTTTCGCTTTGGACCGGTGGAATGGCTTTGGCGTTCGCTGACGTATGGAAAGTGGCAGCCATTCTGAGGACGGTGAGCGTTGCCAGTTGCCGCGAGAAAACCGCGAATAATTGTCTGGCTTTACAGATCACTAGGTGAAAGGTATTTATCTCCAGGTAGAAAAGGAGACCCTGAGGTAGCGATGAACCGCCAAGCCGAAATCAAACGCACCACCAAGGAAACCGACATCCATCTGAAACTGAATCTGGATGGAGCGGGCAAGAGCGCCGTCAACACAGGCGTGCCGTTTCTGGATCACATGCTGGATTTATTTGCGCGACATGGGCTGTTTGATCTGGAGCTAACTTGCAAAGGCGATCTGCAGATTGACGATCATCATTCGGTCGAAGACATCGCCATTTGTCTCGGGCAAGCCTTTGCCGAGGCTCTGGGCGACAAGAAAGGAATTGTGCGTTACGGCCAGGCTTACGTGCCGATGGATGAAACTCTGGCGCGCGCGGTGGTGGATTTGTCCGGGCGGTATTTTCTGGTTTATCGCGTCGAAAACACGCGCGACAAAGTTGGCACGTTTTCGGTCGAGCTGGCGGAACATTTCTGGCATTCCTTCGCCGAACATTGCCGCTGCAATTTACATATC
>JAEUQP010001149.1 GCA_016789645.1 Acidobacteriota bacterium
ACCCTTGAAAGCGCTGGTGCTGGGCGACAAGGTGTCGCTGGCTTCGCGTGTGTCGTCGTTGACGGTGGAAAACATCACCTACACCGTTTCCAGTTGCGTGATGGTCATGGCGGGCGCAATTGCCTTGTTGACGAATTTCGGTCTGGCCGGTTCGTTGCGTTTGGCGATGCTGGCTTCGCTGGCGGCGGTGGTGGTGGTGATTGTGGCTTCGGTGATTGTCATCGGGCGACGCTGGAAGCTGGGTTCCGGCATCGCCATCTTGCTGGCGCGAATGCTGATCCGCGACGAAACAAAACTTGCCCACATTGAATCGAAGATCGTTCATTTGGCGGAATTGGAAGAATACATTTTTGATTTCTTTGCCAAACGCCCGGCGGATTTCTTTCTCGTTATCCTTTGCCAAATGTCGTTTCATTTAGCAGGCGTGCTTGAAATCTTTGTGACGATGAAACTGATCGGCGCGAACCTCAGCCTGGCCACGGCATTTTTGATGGAATCGGTCAATCGCGCGTTGAACATTGCGTTCGTCTTCGTTCCGGCGATGGTGGGTGTGGATGAACTCGGCACGCGCGAACTGGCAAAAGTGTTGGGCTTTGCCGGAACTGACGGTGTAGCGCTGGCCGTCATTCGCAAGATCAGAATGTTTTGCTGGATCGCCGTTGGCCTGGTTTTCCTGGCGGCTGCGCGAAAGAAACGATGAAATGTTTGATCGTCAACGCGGATGATTTTGGGCTGACTGCGGGCGTCAATCGTGCGGTCATCGAAGCGCACACGAGCGGCATCGTGACCAGCACAACGGTAATGGTGAACATGCCAGCCTTTGACGACGCCGTGCGGCTGGCTAAATCGAATCCATCGCTTGGGGTAGGGCTACATTTCAACATCACGCAAGGTTCGCCCGTCGCTGAAGCTTCGCGGGTGAGCTGTCTGCTCAATAAACGCGGCGAGTTTTTCGGCACCAGCACGGCTTTGTTGCGGCAAATGCTGACGGGCAGGCTGCGTGTAACCGACATCGAAACCGAGCTTCGCGCGCAAATTGAAAAAGCTCTTCAGGCCGGATTGCGGCTGACGCATGTGGACAGCCACAAACATTCCCACGCCTTGCCGCCGGTTTGCGAAGTCATCGCCAACGTCATTGGCGAGTACGGCATTCGCGCCGTTCGATTGCCGCGCGAAACGTGGCGGCTTCCCACCCGGAATTTCTCCGCTACATTGTTAAAACAAAGTCTCGGCGCGTGGGGCTTGGCGCAGCTTTGTCGGGCGAGCGAATCAAAGCTGCAACGTGCAAGCGTGAAAACTGCCAATGCGTTTTTCGGCGTGACGCACACCGGGCTTTGGACGAAACGCTGGTTGCTGGATTTGATCGCCACTTTGCCCGAAGGCGTCAGCGAATTGATGACGCATCCGGGGGATGACGACGCGGAGTTGCGGCAGGCAAACACGCGCTTGCTCGAATCCAGAGCGACGGAGTTTTCGTTGTTGACCAATCCTGACGTCGCCGCCGCCGT
>JAEUQP010001151.1 GCA_016789645.1 Acidobacteriota bacterium
AAGTCAGCGCCAAGTGGGGCAGGCGAATGATGATTCCGGTGGCGGGAACGGTCAACGGTCACGAATGGCGTGGCACGTTGTTACCCAATGGCAACGACGGTCATCGGATGGTGCTCAATGGGCAAATCCGCAAACGGGCGCGGATTGGTTTGGGCAACAGCGTTGAAATCAGTTTGCATCGGGATGAAGTTTCGCGCGATGCCGTCATGCCGCCTGAGCTGGAAGAAGCCTTGCGCGAAAATGAATTGCTCGATGTTTTCAACGCAATGTCACTGGCCAAACGGAACGCCGCATTAAAGTGGCTGGAAAGCGCCAAGACCACTGCCACGTGGGAACGGCGCGTGGAATCGTTGGTCATGAACCTGCTGCACAACAACCTGAAAGGAATCTGGTGAGCGAAAGAAGCCAGCAACTGTTTGGATGACGGAAGCTGGCACTCTTTTGCTGGAGAAAGTCTTGATTTCCACCAAAGACGTTTCGCTGGAAAACATTCGCGCCGCGCGCGACATCGTGTATCGCACTTTGAAGCCTACGCCGACAATGGCGTATCCGCTGCTGGATGCGGAACTCGGCGCGCGCGCGTGGTTGAAGCATGAAAATCATCTGCCGACCGGAGCCTTCAAAGTTCGCGGCGGATTGAATTTCATGCACCATTTTGCGGCAGCGAAAACTCACAATGGCGTCATCACGGCGACGCGAGGGAATCACGGCCAATCAGTAGCTCTGGCGGCGCAACTGCATTCCATTCCGGCAACCATCGTCGTTCCATTTGGCAACAACCCGGAAAAGAACGAAGCGATGAAAGCTTATGGCGCTCGGCTGGTGGAATACGGGCGCGATTTTGACGAAGCGCGCGAAGAAGTCGCTCGATTGGCCGAAGCTGAAAATCTGCGTTTCATTCATTCGGCCAACGAACCGCACCTCATCAATGGCGTAGGCACGTATGCGATGGAAATCATCGAGACGTTGCAGGAGCGCGGCCAACAAGCTGACGCCGTATTCGTTCCCATCGGCATGGGCAGTGGATTGTGCGGCGTGATTACCGCGTTTCGCGCTTTGTCGCCGCAAACAAAAATTTTCGGTGTCCAGGCCGAAGCTGCGCCAAGTTATTACCTGTCCTGGAGAGCAGGCAAAGTCGTTGGCACGGAAACTGCCGAAACATTCGCCGACGGTGTGGCAACGCGCGCGCCTTCGGATTTCACGTTGGAAATCATCTTGAACGGTGTGGACGAAATCGTGCTGGTCAACGACGACGAAATCCGCGATGCGATTCGGTTGCTGTGGCGAACGACGCACAATCTGGTCGAAGGCGCGGGCGCAGCGGCTACGGCGGCGACGATCAAGTTGCGCGAGCAATTGGCGGGAAAGACCGTCGTCAACGTCATCAGCGGTGGCAATCTGGATTCCGCGACCGTCGCGCAAATTTTCAGTTAGATCAGATTTCACTTCAGTGTATGGAATTTGCCACTGAGGCACGGAGACGCAGAGGTTTCTCAATTCTTCTTTGAGTCTCTGAGACTCTGTGGCCAAACCGTACCGACAACTGAGAATTGATCTAAATCGTTCCAGGCTGGAAACCCACCACATAAAGCACAAAAGTCACAAAAGAGTTTGAGCCGTCTGAAAACTCTGGTTTTCTTTTTGTGTTTTTTGCGCCTTTTGCGGTGAATTTTCCAGGATTGATTCACCCCCAATCCTTTACGGAAGGTTACGACACAATGACCATCAAAACTCTCCTCTTACTTGCGCTCGTGGGATTCACAGTGTTTTTCGTCGTGACGTTGGCGGCGGCGATTCAGAAAAAACGCGGCGAAGCCACAACCCCCAACTTGTTGCAAGCAGCAATCGGCTTTGTGACCAATTTTTTCGACACGCTGGGCATCGGTTCGTTTGCGCCGACGACGGCGATTTTCAAACTGAAAAAACTGGTTCCCGATGAGCTGATTCCCGGCACGTTGAACGTCGGTCATACGTTGCCGACGATCACGCAGGCGTTCATCTTCATTACCACTGTCGAAGTCGAACCAATCACATTGTTGCTGTTGATCCTGGCCGCAGTACTGGGCACATGGCTGGGCGCGGGCGTGGTTTCCAAATGGCCGCGCCGCAATATCCAAATCGGCATGGGCGTCGCGTTGTTGGTCGCGGCGGCGCTGACACTGCAAGCGATCTTCGACAAAAAAGCTGCGGGCGGAACAGCTCTGGAATTGACGGGCGTGAAATTGGCATTGGGTTTTGCCGGCAATTTCGCGTTGGGAGCATTGATGTCGTTGGGGATTGGTTTGTATGGTCCATGTTTGATTCTGATCAGCTTGCTGGGAATGAATCCGTTGGCAGCTTTTCCCATCATGATGGGTTCATGTGCATTCTTGATGCCGGTGGGCAGCGCACGGTTTGTGCGTGAAGGCGGTTTCCATCTTCGCTCAGCGCTTGGGTTGGCGCTCGGTGGAATTCCCGCTGTGGTACTGGCAGTGTATGTTCTCAGAAAACTAGAAAAACTGAATTTAACTTACGTCCGCTGGCTGGTAGTTGTCGTGGTTGTGTACACGGCAGTGATGATGTTGCGCTCAGCGCTGACGGAAAAGAAAGCTAACAGTGTCAGTAGCCCGACCGTAAGGGAGGGCTAGTATTGGCGGGGAAGCCCTTGTTTACGCGCGGGCTACCGACACATGCGTAAAGAAAATGAGCTTAAAACTTACCGAAGAAGATCGCGCGCAGCTTGCGGGCGAACGCGGCGAAGCCAATCGGCTGGCGATGTCGGTCATCGTTCGCATGGCGCAGGTCAGCGGAGCCGATTCGCTACTCGACATTGTCGGCGCGCATATTGACAGCACGGTTTTTCAAGGCGACGCGACGATGGAATTTGCCGAACGATTGGCTGCGCACGGAGCCAAAGTCGCTGTTCCGAGTTCGCTAAACGTCAGCGGCGTGGATGAACACGGCTGGCGCGAATGGGCTACGCCGCCCGAATGGGCGCAAAAAGCGCATCGGCAAATGATCGCTTACCAA
>JAEUQP010001184.1 GCA_016789645.1 Acidobacteriota bacterium
TTTCGGCGGCAATTGCTTCGCCGTTGTCGGTGACAAAGGCGATCATCGTCGAACCGGCTCCGCTGATGGCTGCGCCAAGCAATCCCGGAAACTTGTGCGTTTCGTCGTTCAACCGCAGCACTTCGGAAATGCCCGGCGCCAATGGCGCGCGATAGGGTTGATGCAATCGGTCGCGCAAAGCTTCGTTGATCAGATCGAATCGCTTTTCAGCCAACGCGGCTTGCAACAAGGCGGCGCGTTGCAGATTGTAAATCGCGTCGTGCCGCGTGGTCATTTGCGGCAACACGGCGCGCATCTTGGCGGTTTCCATCTCGAAGTCGGGAATGCAGATGACGATTTTGACTTCTTCCGGCCAGTGGCGTTTGACGGTCAGCAGCGAGCGGCGCTCGTTGCCCGCGTAATCCGTGCGTTCCTGCACGACAGCGACGACCAAGCCGCCAAGTGTGCTCGGAGCCAGATTGTCGCCGTGGCCTTCAAAGTTCAGCGCGAAATCGAAAAAGTCTGCCTGTTCCAGCTTGTCGCCGCTCAAGGCTTCATAAATCGAAAGTCCGGCGATGATCGCCGAACTGCTGCTGCCCAGACCACGCGCCAGCGGAATCTGGCTGTCCACACGAATCCGCGCGCCTGAAAGTTTCTGGCGACGAGCTTCGGCGGCAAAGAGCGCCGCGCGCAACATCAAGTTTGATTCGTCGAGCGGCACTTTTTCCGCGCCTTCACCAGACGGGATAATTTCGAATTTGCCGTCGAGTGGTTCGACTTCCAACCGCAAATACAACGACAGCGCCAATCCGCACGTGTCGAAACTTGCGCCAAGATTCGAGGTGGAAGCAGGTACGATGAGTTCGGTTTTAGGCATTTCTTGATTGCGAATTGCGGATTGCGGATTTCTCTTCGCAATCCGCAATCGTCAGGCTCCTATAAATCGTGCATATAAAGTTCGCGCAACGGCCAGATCGTCAGTACCTTTGATGATGCTGCGCGCGTCGGTGAAGACAGTCAGTTCGTATTCTCCGGTTTTCAGTTTCAGCAAATAGCGATTGTAGCTGACTTCGCCTACATCGCGGAGTTGATCGGCCAATTCCGCCAAATCAATTTGATGAGCGGCGGCGGGCGTGATTTGCACCGAATTGCGTCCACACAACGAAGTCACCAACTGACCGCCCTTCGCAGTCAAGAATTCAAACTTGCCTTGCCGACAAGTCGGACAATCCGTGCTTCGTTCGCGCATCTTCAATTTCGAGATCGTGTTTTGCCACAAATCGAATTGCAGCAACGAACCGTGCAGCTTTTCAAGCTGGCCGGTCAATACTTTGATTGCTTCGGCGATTTGATAAGAAGCGATGGTGGCGATGATTGGCAAGACGACTCCCGCCGTGTCGCAAGTCGGCGAAGTTCCCGGCGGCGGCATTTCTGAAAACACGCATCGCAAACATGGCGTTTCGCCCGGACGAATCGTCATCTGCACGCCGTAAGCTCCGACCGCCGCGCCGTAAATCCAGGTTTTGCCAAGCTTCACAGCGGCATCGTTGAGCAGATAACGCACCTCGAAATTATCAGCACCATCCAGCACGACATCGGCATCGCGAATCAAATCTTCGATGTTGGAATAGTTGACGTCTTTGACGACCGCTTCGACCTGCACGTCGGAATTGATGCGGGCAATGCGATTGGCAGCGGCGACAGCTTTCGGCAATCGTTCGGCGGCGTCGCTTTCGTCAAACATGATTTGCCGGTGAAGATTTGATTCTTCAATGAAGTCGCGGTCAATCAACCGCAGCTTTCCCACACCGGCACGCGCCAGCATTTCGGCTTGCATGGAACCAAGCGCACCGCAGCCAATAACGACGACGAAACTTTCGAATAACCGCTGCTGACCTTCTTTGCCTATGCCGGAGAAAAGTATTTGGCGGGAATAGCGTTCGGAGTTCATTTTGGAAGGATGAATTTTGAAGGATGAATGATGAAACCTGAGTGAGTTCATCATTCATCCTTCAGCATTCTGACTTCAGTTAGCGGGTGGATTTGATGACCAGCTCTGTGCCCGCGTCGAGTTTCACCTTGTTGCTTCCTTGAATGTAAGTGGAACCAGCGCCAGCAGCTCCACCGACGATTGCGCCGATGGCTGCACCTTTGCCTCCGCCTGCAATAGCGCCAACGGCGGCTCCGATGGCGGCTCCGCCACCTGTGCGAATGGCAGTCGTTTTGCCCTTGCTGCCGCTTTCAATGTTTCCTTCTTCATCAACGTTCTTGGCGGATTTTTCACCGATGACTTCCACAACTTGCGCGTCAAACGCAATGTTTTCACCATTGCGAAGCCGAATGCGGTCAAACGCCAATAACAATTCGGTCTTGCCTTTCAACTTGCCAGATTTTTCGATTCTGGAAACGTGACCTTCGATAGTCGCATCGGCATACTGACTTGGCGTCAGCACGATTGCGGTAAACCGGTCACCGTCTTTCGATTCTTTGGTATCAATCGCGTTTTCCAAACGAATCTTCATTTGGGTTCCACGCGGAATGCTGGTTTGTTTGACGGTCGCTGGCCTGACTGTCTTTTTCTTCGATTTGGTTTGGGCACTGGCGTCAACGCCAAAAACGGTCATTGCCAAGACGATGCCCAAGCCGAACAAGACCAGACGAACACTGTTTGAAACTTTGCACATAACAATCTCCTTACCAGTAGGTTCAGTTACCATTTTTTATTTGGGGAATCTTTTGACGGCTGAAAGCTTAACAAACAAATCTACTGCGGCAAAATGGAGCAAATTGGAGATAGCGTTCTACTTTTTTCCTGCTTGATCCGGTTTGGGAATTTGGCGAATCGCAAGGCCGAACTCCCTTTTGCCTGATTCTTTGTCGGCCAGCAGAGACAATTTCGAATTCAGGCGTTTTCCCTTCACAAGTTCCTCCCAAATCACCTTTTCCATTTGTTCTGCCTGCTCTTCCAATCGGCGCAACAATTCGTCACGTTTGGCCACCCTTCGACTTAGTTCGGCGGCCGTAGTGTGATGAGCTTTCTGCCTTTTTCCGTATCTGGATAACAGTATTTGATTGGTTTGCTGCACCAACTCTTCCACCAGCCCTACGCGTTCCAAACTGGTCAAGATATGAACCGCATGAGCCAGTTCATGTCCTAACACTTCAGCATATCGCTCCTGCTTGCCAAGCCCTTTGAATGGAACGAAACCGCTCGGCTTTCTGGTTTCAGGGCCAACATAAGCCAGATTGATACTGGTCAGGTTCAATTTAATGACAGCTATGTGATGTTCACCCAAAGGATCAAACCGTTCAATCGTAAACAGACCGGCTGTGCAGTTGCTGATTCCCCGGAATTTGATGAACTCTATAAAAACAGTGTGCCCGCTGGTTTCTATCCATTGCCATAAATTTCTCAACGTCGGGTGAAGCGGCTGGCCTTCCTTGTCTTCGGCAAAAACAATCCCTTCAATCGTTTTCCAGGTTTCAAGATCGCTGACAGAAAGCCGTTCGGTCACAAATCCCGTTTGCGGATATTTGAGTTTCACGGTTTGCGCGTCCGCCCAAACTGTCAATAACAGCAGGGAGACTGTTACCAGCGCATGACGTTTCTGCATGGAAACTTCCTTTAACGAAGAAAGGATTTACGGGGAATGGGTTTGATCGGGGCTGATTGGAAACAAGTGATTAAATCCGGGCGGATTATATTCAGATCGCCATCAAAGCCATACCAAAATTTTGCCGTCTGAACCGGAAAAGGAGAAAGGCTCAAGGTGCCTCACTCACCTTGAGCCTTATTGATGCGATACACACAAGAAATGTGGATGATCAGTGACAGCGGGCTTGATCGCTCGTTGAATAG
>JAEUQP010000043.1 GCA_016789645.1 Acidobacteriota bacterium
ATCAATCCGCCGCAAATCGTCGCCCGGCTGATAATCCCTGTGGTCTTTGAACTCGAGCGAACTGCCAACGCGCTGCCCGGTTTGCAATCCGGCCAGCGTCGCCGCAGTTGTTTTGGGAACGGCGAGCGAATAGCGAAGTCCAATTCGCTCGCCTTCCAGCAAGAAGTTTCGATGGTTAAGGATCATTTGGCTCGTCGCATGATGCTGACGACTTCGCGCCCGCCAAAGCTGGTTTCCGCGACGGTAATGCCACAGAACTGAAATCCGTCCTGTCCGACTTGGTTCAGCTCTTTTTGCATGGTCGAAGTTCGAGCCGTCGCTTGCAGTCGATACTCGTACGTCGTTTTGACTTTGTCATTACGTTCCAGAATGACCACCACTTCGCGGCCACCAAATGCCGAATCGTAAATGGTCTGGCCGACGTAGGAAAATCCTTGTGCGCCTGCTTCGCTCAGTTCTTTTTGCATCGTAGAGGTTTTTCGAGTCGCCAGCAGCTTGTATTGCAGCCGTTCACTGCTGGAACTGGCGCGGCGTGACAAAATGACGACAATTTCATTGCCGCCGCCAGCAGTTTCTCCGCCCATGGTTCCTTCAAAGCGGAAGCCTTCCGAAGCGGCTTGATTCATCTCTTTTTCCATTGAGGACGTTTTGTTCGTCGCCAGCAATTTGTATTCGATTGGTTCGCGCCCGTTTTGAGGCGTGGCGACGATTGGATCGTTGACAAGACAAAGCAGCAGGGCAAAAGCAGTCATTAACATATTTATTCTCCTGAAATTGATTGGATGCTCGGCAAAGGGGTTCCACACGAGTTACGGAACGTCTGCGATTCCGATTCTTGTAAAGTTGCAACACACAAATTGATTGTTGCGGAATCTTTCGGGAACAGTGTGATGCCATCGAGCGTCTACGGGCGGGAATGATACTCAAACTTAGCGGCATCTGGCCAAGCCTTCCAGAAGAAATTTTAGAAGACTCGGCAGATTCAACTCTGGTATTGTTGCGTTATGAAAACGACATCCTTCTTGCCAACCAACGAGCCGTTGATGAACTCAGCCGGAACTGGCCATGATCAATCCATTCAACTCTTTTTGCGAAAACTGACCGTGTTGCTGACGCTGAAACACTGGCTGATGCTGGCGACTTTGTGGTGTTTTGGCTGGGGAGTCGTTGCGTTGAGTTTGCGTGCCACGGTTGCCACGCCGCGAAAGCAGTTGTTGTTTGGCGTCATTGGAATCCTTGCGGTAGCCATCGCGGCATTTTGGAAGGCTCGAAAACAATTGCCGAATGCCACCGCCGTTCGCTCATTGCTGGATCGTCAAAATGATTGTGGCGGGTTGATGATGACCGCCGGAGAACAGCCGCTTGGCAATTGGGAAAACAAACTGGGCGAAGTCAACGTTCCGCGGTTACGCTGGCGAAGCGCTCGCGCCTGGGGATTGATGGCGTTATCTGTGGGCTTTGTCGCCATTTGTCTGTTGCTACCAGTTCAGTATGTTTCAGGCCTTGCAGGGCGTTCGTTGAATGTGAGCAAGGAAGCGGAAACCATCGCTGCGCAAATCGAAACGCTCAAAGAAAGCCAGATTGTCACCGAAGCCAAAGCAGAGGAGTTAAACAATAAGCTCGATCAACTGGTTGCCGAAGCCGCCGGAGAAGACCCGGCCAAAACCTGGGAAGCGCTGGATCATTTGGCCAATTCCGTCGAAAAAGCCGCTCAGGATGCCGTCGCCAATGCCGCAGGGAAGCAGGAACAATTGGATAAAGCAGAGGCTCTGGCCGAAGGCCTGATGGCGGGGAGCGACCAAATGGACGCTCAATTGATGACCGAAGCCATGCAGACACTTTCGACGATGATGCAAGGCGCGATGGCAAACAATGAAGCGTTGGCCAGCCAGCTTTCGCAGGAAACGCAGGAAGCGATCAAGAACGGTTCACTGAACTCCGAACAACTGAAAGAAGTCGCCAACGCGCTCAGCCAATCGAAGCAAAAACTCAACCAGCAATTGTCCAAGCTGAATCAGTCGGGAATGAATCGCGGCAACATCAATTCGAATTCGTTAAAGGGCGGAGCTTCGGCAAGCAAGCGGGACAATTCCGGATTGTCGAAATTCCTGAAAGACAACGCGCAGAAAATGTCTGTCGCTGATGCGGTCGGGCAGTGGTGCAACGGCAATGGCGACCAAGATTGCCCGCCCGGCCAAAACTGTCCGGGCGGCAAAGGCGGTGTTGGTCGCGGACGTGCTGACGCCGCGATGACTTGGACGGAAGGTTCGGATGAGAACAACGCCAAGTTTAAGGAAAAAGCTTTGCCGCCCGGTTCAGTCGCCGGTTTGCAGGACAGCCAACTGATCGGCCTGAGCGCATCTGCGCCCGAAGTGCAGAAAGGCAGTCTGGCCGCGCATGGCGCGTTGAACCAAGCAACCAAAGGTGGTGGTTCTGCCTACACGCAAACCGTTTTGCCAAAACACAAAGGCGCAGTCAAAAAATATTTTGATCGCAAGTAACCTGGGAGTAGAAAGAAAACAGTAGACAGTAGTTTTTGCGAAGGCTGGGCTTTTCACAGAGTGACCTACTTTCTGCTGCCAGTTTGAATCGCATAACCCCAGTTAAAACTAGAGCCTCAAGCTACTGTCTACTGTCTACTGTCTACTGTCTACTTTTATGCAAACCATCCTTCAACCTGAAGAAATTAACCCGGCAATTGACCTTGCCAATCGAATCCTGACGCAGCTTGACCGCATTTTGCTGGGCAGGGCCGACCTGCATCGGTTGGTGCTGACGGGCATTTTGAGCCGCGGCCATATTTTGCTGGAAGGGCTGCCTGGCGTAGGCAAAACCGCTCTGGTCAAAACGCTGGGCGATTTGCTGGGGCTGCAATTCAAACGCGTTCAGTTCACGCCCGATCTGATGCCGAGCGACATTCTCGGTTCGCATATTCTGCAAGGTGATGGGGATGGTCGCCGCGCGATGGAATTTCATGCCGGGCCGGTGTTTACCAATTTGCTGCTGGCAGACGAAATCAATCGCGCTTCGCCCAAAACGCAATCGGCCTTGCTCGAAGCCATGCAGGAACGGTCTGTGACGTTGCTTGGCTCAACGAGGAAACTTCCCGATCCGTTTTTCGTGCTGGCTTCGCAAAATCCGATTGAATTGGAAGGAACCTATCCGTTGCCCGAAGCGCAGTTGGATCGTTTTTTGTTCAAATTGAACGTTGGCGGTTCGGATGTCGAAACGCTGGATCAAATCATTTCAACACGGCGACGTGGCGAAGCGCCGCAACCAGAGTTCGTCGTGTCTGCTGACGAGCTTCGCGGATTGTTTGCGGTGATGGATCGCGTCTATTTGCCGAAACCCGTTTCGCGGTACGTTTCGCGTTTGGTGGCGGCAACGCACGCCGATTCTCCCGAAGCGACTGATGACGTAAAAACTTATGTGGCTTACGGGGCTTCGCCGCGTGCGGCAATTGCCATGGCTGAAGCCGCGCGAGCTTTTGCTTTGCTGGCCGGACGACCAACCGTTGGGTTTGAAGACGTGAAAGCCGTTGCCGCTCCAGTGCTGAACCATCGGCTGGTGCTGAATTACAAAGCCAAGTTCGACGGCGTCAACGCGCACGATTTGATCGCGCGATTGCTCAGCCAGATGGACGAGACCGGGATCAAACTTCCTCGTGACGTGGAGATCGAAAAATGAATCGAACAGCCAATGCAATCCAAACGCTCAGCCTTGTGCTTTTGTTTATGCTGATACTGCCGATTCTGGCGTTGGCGCAATTGCAAACTTACCAGGACGTGACTGTCGTCGTTGAATCGCTGCATTCATCCGGCATCGGCGAAGGGTACGGCGAGTTTCGGGCGACGCTCACCAATCATTCCAAGACACAGGCTCACAAGGTCACG
>JAEUQP010000059.1 GCA_016789645.1 Acidobacteriota bacterium
TGTCGAATCGAATTCGACTTTGCCGGATGATGAAAAAGAATTGTTGTCGCAATTCCCTGTCAATCTCTTCGTCGTCAACAAATGTGATCTGGATGTGAAATTGTCGGAAGTGTCGCTTCATTTTTTGACCGACCGAGCGCCACTGTTGCGCGTGTCGGCGTTGACCGGCGAAGGCATTGAAGAATTGAAGCACTTTATTTATCGGCAATTTGTCGCCGAAAGCTGGCAAACAAACGAGAGTGCTATAATTACCAACGAACGCCACTATCAGGCTTTGGAACAAGCGCTGGCTGCACTGAATCAAGCGAAGCAGGATTTGCTTTCCGGGTTCACTGAGGAAATTGCGCTGGCGAATTTGCACCAAGCTCTAAAAACTCTGGGCGTCATCACCGGCGAAACGTTGATCGCCGACATCATCAATCAGATTTTTTCTACGTTCTGCATTGGAAAATAGCTTTAAGGCAAGATTGCTGGAAACAACTACGAATTGCCACAAATAAACACGAATTTCCTTCTTGGTAGGGGGTGATTCGTGAGAATTCGAGTTGATTCGTAGTTGATGTTCCTTTCCTTAGAATGAAAGCTGTTTCGAACGCTTCAGAATTTCGCAGAGGTCGTATGTCGCAGTTTGACGAAATTTTTGATGTGATTGTGATTGGCGCGGGACACGCCGGATGCGAAGCCGCGAATGCCGCAGCGCAACTGGGCGCCAAAACCGCCATCGTCACTTTCAACCTTGATCTGGTCGCGCAGATGTCATGCAACCCTGCCATCGGCGGAATTGCCAAAGGGCATCTGGTTCGGGAAATTGACGCGCTCGGCGGGTTGATGGGGCGCGTGATAGATCAAACCGGAATTCAGTTTCGCATGCTCAACCGCAGCCGTGGGCCAGCGGTGCAAGCTCCGCGAGCGCAAGCCGACCGTGCGCTGTATCGCAAACAGATGCGCCGCGAATTGGAATCCATTCCGAATCTGTTTTTGCGACAAGGCGAAGTCACTGAAATTCTGGTCGAAGATGGTCGCGTCATTGGATTGGAATTGATGGACGGGCGACGGCTGCGAACCGAAGCTGTTGTCGTCACTACCGGCACCTTTCTGAATGGATTGATCCACATCGGCGAAAAGCGATTTTCTGCAGGTCGTTCGGGCGAACTCCCTTCGATCAAGCTGGCTGAAAATTTGCGCCATCACGGATTTCGCATTTCCCGTCTGAAAACCGGAACGCCTCCGCGTTTGGACAGCCGCACAATTGATTTGAAACAGTATGAAGAACAACCTGGCGACGAAAATCCGACGCCGTTTTCGTTCACCACCCGGGCAATTACGCAGCGTCAGATTTCCTGTTACATCGGCTATACGTCAACCAAAGTCCATCAATTGATCCGCGACAACATCCGCCGGTCGCCGCTTTATAGCGGACAAATCGTCGGCATTGGGCCGCGATATTGCCCCTCCATTGAAGACAAAGTCGTCAAATTTCCCGACAAAGATCGTCACCAGTTGTTTCTGGAACCGGAAGGGTTTGAAACGTACGAAACCTACCTGAACGGATTTTCGACCAGTTTGCCTGCCGATTTGCAGCGCGAACTGGTTCGGCAAATTCCTGGCATGGAGCATGTGGCGATTATCCGACCGGGCTATGCCATCGAATACGACATGGTGGACCCGACCGAACTATGGCCGTCGCTGGAAACCAAACGACTGAAAGGTTTGTTCAATGCTGGTCAAGTCAACGGAACGACCGGGTACGAAGAAGCGGGCGCTCAGGGAATCATCGCCGGAATCAATGCCGCTCGGTATGTCCATCGGCAGGAACCTGTGATCATCAAACGCGATGAAGCCTACATTGGAATCCTGATTGATGATCTGGTGACTCAAGGTGTGGACGAGCCGTATCGAATGTTCACTTCCCGCGCCGAACAACGTTTGAAACTGCGAATTGACAACGCCGACGAACGATTGAGCGAAATTGGGTATCGGTTGGGAATGCTGCGCGGAGATCGTTATCAGGATTTTGTCGCTCGACTGAAGCGCAAAGAACAGCTTCGGGACTTTTTCCGCCGCACAACCATTTCCGCCAGAACCGATGGCTTCCAGCAATTTTCCGAAGCGTCTGGCGTCAATTTGCCCGAAGCCGTCAATCTGGCGCACCTGGCAAAACGACCGGAAGTCTTGGCCGAACATCTGGTTCATTTGCTGCCCGAATCGTTGCGACCAGTGGATGGAATGGACGAATTGACGACGGTTGTCACCGATTTCAAATATCAGGGCTATCTGGCGTCGCAAGAAACAATGGCGGCTCGATTGGCCAAAGCTGCCGACCGTGCAATCCCGCCAAGCCTGATTTTTTCGCAGCTTCCAGGGTTATCGAACGAAATGATTGAACGCCTGAACCGTGTTCGTCCGCAAACTATCGGTCAGGCGATGCGAATTCCCGGCATTACTCCGGCGGCGCTTTCTTTGCTGACCGTCCATGTGGAATTGATTTCCCGCCAACAACAGCCGTGAACCAGGAATTTCCTCCTCAATTTAACTCCTTGCTCGTGAAAAACGGCCGCTCGACCGGAACTGCTTTCTCGGATTTGGAGCGCGAGCGGCTGCTGACCTATTACGAATTGGTGTTGAAATGGAATCCTCGCCTTCATCTGACGACGCTTGTTGATCCCGAATCCTTTTTTCGTCGCCACATTTTGGAATCGGACTTTGCCGAAACCTTTGTTCCTCCCACCGTTGAGGAGCTTTGGGACTTGGGGACCGGACTGGGAATTCCTGGAATTCCTATCGCTGTGCTCAGGCCCAAACTGAAGGTCAGTCTGGTTGAATCGCGCCGCAACAAAATCATTTTTCTGGAAGAAGTCCTGTCGTCTCTGAAACTGGAAAATGCTCAGGTTGTCGAAGCAAGGATTGAATCTCTCGGCGAGTTCTCAGAAAACTCCTGTTTGATTGCTCGCGCGGTCGAACAAATGGAAGGAGTTGTGTCCCAAATGATCGCTTTGGGAAAAAATTGTCGGCAATTGGTGGTTTTAGGAGCGGAAGAATTGGGTGGTGTACTCAGGACGCAACTTGGAACATCGTTTCGCTTCCAAGATGTTCCAATTCCTGGATCGGATCGTCGGTTCGTTCT
>JAEUQP010000794.1 GCA_016789645.1 Acidobacteriota bacterium
TCGAGCTTGCGTCCGGCTTCGAGCATGATGACGCGCAGGCCTTTTTCAGTCAGTTCTTTCGCCGCCCAGCCGCCGGTTGCGCCTGAACCGACGACGATTGCGTCGTACACAGGTTGTTTGGCCATTGGTTCCCCCAGCAAAGTATAGATGAGATACGGTACGGGGAGCGTAAGCGACCTGAGCTTGCCTGAAGCTTATATTCAGAAAAATCAGGTCGCTTACGCTCCCCGTACCGATTTTTAGCTTGTGGCTTCGCGCCGACGGCGAAGCAGATTGTTGAACAGGTAAATTACGATGATTGCTGCGGCAACGCCCAGCCCGATTTTCGGATAATGATGTTTGAAAATATCTGTCGCTTGTTCGCCGTATTTCACCGCCAGCCAGCCTTCCAGCAGAAAACGGAATCCGCGCCCGGCCACCAGCGCGGCAATGAATCGCCACAACTGCATTTTGAAAGCGCCCGCGCTCAGGACAAACAATTTGAACGGAAACGGCGGCGGCAAGACCGAAGCCAGCAGCATCGCCAGAATGTCGTATCGGTCGAGCAGGTCTTGAACCCGCGCACGTTTTTCCGGGCTGAATTTTTTCAGCACGGCTTCACCGCCTTTGCGTGCGGCGAAATACAGCACCAGCGATCCGGCCGTCGAACCAATGACGGCGGCCAGAACATACAACGGCATCATTGAATGATTGGCGTGAGACAACGCCATGACGACGACATCCGGGCCGCCCGGCAGCGGAATGGACGCCGCATCAATAAAGCCTATCGCCAGAACGCCCAACGCGCCCAAGCCAAACAACGTGGCTTGCAGCGATTTCAAGGCGCTGCCGATTCCCAAAAGAAATGTTTTCATTGAATGAGTCCAGTCAGTTTCCAGTCGGCAGTTTCCAGTTTCCAGTCAGAACAAATCGAACTGGGAACTGGAAACTGGCAACCGGGAACTCAAAAGTTAGTCTGAATAAGAAACCTGTGTCTGTGGCGACCGTCTTTTTAGTTTAATCAGCACCCAGCGCGAAATCACGATCAGTGCCATCAACCCGACAATGATCCCCAGCACGGTGAAAAAGTGCTCTTCCAACCAACCGAGCATCCGTTTCACTTCGTCCTGGTAAAAGTACGCCAGAATTCCCCAGAAGTAATACCGCGCCATTCGGGCAATCAAAATCGTCACGGCAAAACGCATCGGCGGATAATTCAACGCCCCCGCTGTGGCCACAAAAATCTTGAACGGCATCGGCGGAGGCAGCAGCGCAGGAATAACCAGCGCAAACAAGCCCCATTTGCGATACAAGCCTTTGACGCGATCCAGATGTTTGGGATGAAATCGCTTGGAGATGAACTTTTCGCCGCTGCGTGCAATGCGATACAGCAACAAACAGCCAATCACGGAGCCAATCGCCGGAAAGAGCGGAAAATAATAAACTTCAGTCGGGTTGTGCGCAACGCGCGTAACGGTGATGTAATCGTTGACTTCAGGCAAAGACAGCAACGATGAATCCAGCGCGCCGACAAAGACCATCAACGGCGCTGCCCAATATACATGAGCGTCAACCACCTGGCGGGAAATTTCCAGAAACCATGTTTTCAGCCAGTCCAGCATTTTTTTGGTGGCCGGTGGTTGGTGGCTGGTGGTTGGTGGTTTTGGCGAAACATCGCCGGTTACCGACTACCGACTACCGACTACCGATTTACATCCTTTTGATAAAACTCTTGCCCGGAAGCTGCTTGATTCTATCTTTCATCTCCAAACCGAGCAAAGCGGTCATCAGGTCGGAGGAACTCAGTTCGCTGGACAGCAACAACTGGTCAATGTGCGCAGGAACGTCAGAGGAGAGAATGTCCAGAATTTTTCGTTCGCTTTCGGAAAGATCAACTGCTTCGAAGATTGGTTGGACGTTTGATTTTGCCGCCGTTGGACGTTCGATGCCGAACAATTGTTCTTTGGCTTCGCGCGGCAATTCGTCCACCACGTCGCGCCAGATTTGCACGAGCTTCGCGCCGTCTTTGATCAGATAATTCGGCCCGAACGACGTTTGCGAGGTGATGTTGCCCGGCACGGCGAACACTTCGCGGCCTTGTTCATAAGCCAGCCGCGCCGTAATTAACGATCCGCTGTGTTCCGACGCTTCGATGATCAGCACGCCAAAACACAATCCGCTCAAGATGCGATTGCGATACGGAAAATTCTGCGGCAACGGCGGCGTCCCCAGCGGAAATTCCGAAACGATTGCGCCGCTGGCGATGATCTGTTCTTCCAGCTTTTTGTGTTCTTTCGGATAGGTTGTTTCGAGTCCTGTGCCCACCACGGCGATGGTTTGCCCGTTGGATTCCAGCGCTCCGCGATGCGCCGCCGCATCAATGCCGCGCGCCAAACCGGAAACGATGGTCAGTCCGTGCGAAGCCAGATCGCGCGATAAACTTTCGGCCACATTGACGCCATACGTCGAACAGCGTCGCGAACCGACGACCGCCAGCGCCGGTCGTTCCAACGCTTTTTGCAAATCGCCGCGCACATACAGCGCAATCGGCGGATCGTGAATTTCGCGCAGCAATTGCGGATAGGCGTCATCTTCCAACGTGATGACTTCGGCGTTCAGTTTTTCCAGGCGTTCGATTTCGGCGTTGGCTTTTTCCAGGATGGAAGAATCTTTCAGCTCTTCGACTGTGTCCGGCTTCAAGCCTTCTTTGCCCAGCGCCAACCGCGAAGCCGCAAAAACTCCGGCGGGCGATCCAAATCGACTGAGCAATTGATTGGCAGTTCGCGGGCCAATGCCACGAACCATGTTGAGCGCGATCCAATCGGCCAGATCAGCACGCATGCAGGTTTCCTCCGTAGGCTGAACATGAGTTTTGGGGTGGCGATGCGGATTATACGGAGCCGGATTGTAATTACGAAACCGGAGCTTGCTATTTCGGCTGTTTCTTCAAGCTGATGATGTTGGCGAACAATCGGTAGCCACCCTGAACGCCCGCGGGCAACTGGCGATAGAACGCATACGCCGCATACACAAAGGTACCTTTGCCATATTGGGCAAACATCAATCCGCCTTTT
Source organism: Acidobacteriota bacterium (assembly GCA_016789645.1). Lineage (GTDB taxonomy): Bacteria > Acidobacteriota > Blastocatellia > RBC074 > RBC074 > RBC074. The sequence continues at coordinate 3,054 of JAEUQP010000794.1, forward strand.
TGCGGAGCCTGCTCGCGATCATTGCATTGCAGCAGCGGTTTGTAACGTTCGTCCCAGGTGCTCATCCATTTCGAACCGCGCTCTTCGACCCAGTTGTCGAAATCGGCCAGCGTGATTTTATTCGGCGCGTTGAAGATCGGATTTGCCGAGTCAAGGATCGTGATTTTGGAATCTTCTTCGGACACTTCTTCGGCGCGCGCGCCCAGCTTGTACGGATACGGCCCGTAAGGCGCGGCGTCGAATTCCTGCGTTTGATACTGATAAACCAGATTGCCGCCGCGTTCGCAGTATTCCAGCAATCGTTTGCTGTACGCTTTCAAATCCTCTCGCACCGCCGTGGCGCGAATGCCAATCAGCACGGCATCGAACTGATCCA
>JAEUQP010000060.1 GCA_016789645.1 Acidobacteriota bacterium
AATATGCGTATCAAGATTGAGCATCCCATTCAATTCCCGTTGAGAACACATCGCCGTGAATGGCTATCTGGCCATGCATTGAGCCAATCAACTGTTCATTGTTGATGGCAACGACGGGCGTGATGCGCGCCACCGGGCGACCTTCTTTGGTGACGATCAAATCGGGCAGGCCGGGTGCAACCAGTTGCTCCATGACTTCCAGGCAACGCGCCTTGAATTCGGCCAGATCAATGCTGGGATTGAGATTTGCTTCTACGCTATTCATCACGCTGCTCCTTCTATTGAAAAGCTTCTATGAATGATTATGGGATTTTGTAAACTGCACCGAGTTTAGCACAGCCCATCCGCTCGCTCGTAGCAGGAACCTGAGTACTGCTCAGACACGCCAATCAATGAACACATCCGCACGATGCCGATGACGAAGCAGGACTTGAGCTTTTCTTGAGCGAATGAACTCTGGTTATCGCGGCGGAGCAAATGCTGCGCGGCCTTCTATCAGTGGCAGCACTTCCTGAATCAGCGTCAGCAAAAACAGTCCGGGTTCTTCCAGCATGGGGACGTGCGCTGAGCATTCCAGCGTGATGAAGTGTTTGTGCGGCGCTTCAAGCGTGTCGAAAAAGGCTTTGGCCGGTTCGTATGGCATGTGCAGATCGTTGCGCTCCATTATCACTATGACGGGGACTTTGAAGGTTTTGCGTTCGCCGGCGTTTTGGTTTGCGGGCGGCGCAGCGTCGGTTTGCGAGCGTGCGTTTCCCATCACTGTCCGTGAAAACCATTGCGAATCTTTCTCCTGCGCGCCCACGTCTCCCAGAATAATCTTTCGCACAGTAAGACTTACGCAAAACAGAGAAAAAATAAGCTTCGCGGGTCTTTTACGGCAGCCGGGGGCGGCTGCGTACCCGGATTTGCGGAAGTCCCATTTTTGATATCTATGGCTCGGCGCTTCCTACCCCTTTTCCATTCTGAAATATGTGCAACCAAGCTCCGTCATTTGTCGTTTGACGGGTTTGGCTCGGCGGCATTTGAGCCAATCGAAATCCAAAAGAAGTAGGCAAAGTTATGAGATTTGTGGAATCAGTGCTACTGGCTCTTTCCTCGCTGAAAGCGCACAAGCTGCGGTCGTTTTTGACCTTGCTGGGTGTGATTTTCGGCGTGATGACGGTGGTGGCAGTGGCGGCGGTCATCGAAGGATTTTTCCGGTACGTGGATCGCACGGTAACGGCGGATTTGGGAGCCAACACGGTATTGCTGGACAAATTCGGCATCATCACCAGCTTTGAAGACTTTCTGAACGCCAATCGGCGAAATAAGGACATCACGCTGGCCGATGGACAATACCTGCAGGAACGAATGACGCTGGCGCAATACATCGGCATGCAGAGTTTTTCCAACGCCGAAATTCGCGCAGGCAACGAAAAACTGACCGGCATCAACGTCAAAGGCAACACGCCGAACATGGTCTACATTGACGCCACGCAACCGGACCTTGGGCGTTACGTCAACGATACCGACAATGAACGTCGTCGGTATGTGGCGATGATCGGCGTCGAAGTCGCCGACAAGCTCTTCAACACGCGCGAAGCCGTCGGACGGGAAATCAAAATCAACGGATTGCCCTTTGAAGTCATTGGCGTCGCCAAAGAGCGTGGTTCGGTCTTCGGCCAATCGCAAGATGATTTCGTCATCATTCCGCTTTCCACACATCAAAAGCTGTTCGGCACGCGCCAGAGCCTGACCATTTCCATCAAAGGTTATGACAACGGCAATCTGGAAGATTTGCAGGATCAGGTTCGCATGCTGATGCGCGCTCGCCACGGACTCGGATACAACGAAAAAGACACGTTTGGATTTGTCACCTCCGAAGCCATCAACAATTTCGTGCAAGCATTGTTCGGCATCATCGCGGCGGTCGCGTTGGGCGTGACTTCGATTTCGCTGGTGGTCGGCGGCATCGTCATCATGAACATCATGCTGGTGACGGTCACCGAACGAACGCGTGAAATCGGCATTCGCAAATCGCTGGGCGCGAGACGCAAAGACATCATGCTGCAATTCCTGATCGAATCCACCACGCTGTCGCTGGTCGGCGGAGCGATTGGGTTGAGTCTGGCGTATCTGATTTCGTGGCTACTGGTGAAATTCTCGCCGATCCCGGCGGAATTGCCGATCTGGGCGGCATTTCTGGCCATCGGAGTTTCCAGCGGCGTGGGCATTATTTTCGGCCTCTATCCGGCGTGGAAAGCCGCCAAGCTCGATCCGATTGTCGCGTTGAGAGCGGAGTAAAAAGTTATGTTGAAGCAACAAGCCAAAGAATTGTTATCGCAAGCCATGGTCACGCTGTGGTCGCACAAGTTCCGTTCGTTTTTGACTGTGCTGGGCGTGGTGATCGGAACCGCAACCGTGATTGGAGTGGCTTCACTGGCCAGCGGTCTGGAAGCCGGATTCAAGGAACAGATCGAACAGTTCGGAACCAACGTCGCTTTTGTCAGCCGACTGGGCGGAGGGCCGCGACACAGTGATTTCACCGAAGAAGAACGCAAGCGCAAACCCATCACGTTGGAAGACGCCATTGCGCTCAGCCAGTTGCCGTCAGTGGCGGCAGCATCGCCGAGCCTGCGCCCGTCAGGAACGCCTCCGACCGTCAAGTTTCGCGGCAATGAAGTTCGCACGTCGCAGGTGCGCGGCGTTTGGGCGGCGTATGCCTACACACGCGAAGTCGCGATTGCGCGCGGACGCTTTTTCACCGAAGCCGAAGACCAACACAGCAGCGAAGTCGCCATCATCGGTCACGACATTGCCGAACGATTGATGTCCGGATACGAACCGCTCGAGAAGGAAATCCAGATCGGCAACAAGGTCTTTCGCGTCATTGGCGTAATGGAAAAATCCAAAAACCTGTTGGGCGGAGGCGGCCCCAACCAGGATTCGATGATCTTCATTCCGTACAACGTCATGCATTCGATGTATCCGATGCAGGAAGATCATTTTGTCGCATTAGCGGCTCATTCAGGAAAACTGGATACGCTGATTGACGAAGCTCGTGAATTGTTGCGCCGTCGTCGCAACGTTTCTTATGACCAACCGGACAGCTTTCAGATAGACACGCCCAGCGGCATTCAGGAAAGTTTCGGCAAGATGTTGGCGATGGTGGCCATGATCGTCATCCCGATTGTTTCGGTAGCGTTGCTGGTGGGCGGCATCGGCGTGATGAACATCATGCTGGTCAGCGTCACCGAACGCACCAAGGAAATCGGCGTTCGCCGCGCAATTGGCGCAACCCGCAAAGACATCATCTTTCAGTTTTTGCTGGAAGCCTGCACCTTGACGGGAGTGGGCGGTCTGATCGGCATTCTCGTTGGCTATCTGATCAGCAGCCTGTTGAAACTCTTTCAATTCCCCTCCACCGTTCCGCTGCTGTATGTCGGCATCGGGTTCAGCGTTTCCGTGGCCATTGGATTGATCGCCGGAATTTATCCTGCCTTCAAAGCTTCGCGGTTGGATCCGATTGAAGCACTTCGTTACGAATAATCGCCTTCCCTTTCGCCAACCCGGCGGGACAATCCGAAAGATCGTCTCGCTGGGTTGCGCTCGAATTTCTTTTGTCATTGTCCCCTGACCTGCCTACAATGCCGCCCGGCATGTCGTCCCCATTGACTCTCAGCAACCAACGGGCAAATTGCCCATCACTCGTATTGCCGCCTCAGAGGCAGACATACAAAAGGAGTTTTCACGATGTTCAACCGTTTGTTCACATTTCGCCGCCATCAATGGATTTGTGCCTTTTTGCTGCTCGGCGTGGTCGCCGCCGGATTGTCGCTGGCGCTTTCGTCGCAAGCCCAAACTGAATCAGCATTGGAAAAGAAGGCCGATGTGGAGTTGAAGCGTTTTTATCAGCTTTATCGTCGCCAGCCCGGAATTGCGCCAAACGTTGCGCAGCAACGCGAACGAATCGCGTTGCGAAATTTGATCGGTTATGAAGAACGCGGAGATAGTGCCGTTGCCGGAGTTTCGATCAAGCTCCGCGACGCGAGCGCCACAGCGCAACAGGAAGTCGAAGCCGCCGGATTCCAGCTTCGCGCACGCATCGGCGACATCGCCGTGTTGGACGTAACGGCGGATGATTTGCCTCGACTGGCAAACATTTCTGCAATCGAAGCGATTTATTCATCGCATTACGCTTATCCCGAAAAACTGAAAACCGAACGCATCACGTCGCGCAAACAATTGCTGAAAGCGATGAACGACGCGGCTAATCTGGCCGTGCGCGCCAATGACGCCCGCAGCATGTTCAACGTCACCGGACGCGGCGTGGTCATCGGCGTGATTGATACCGGAGCCGATTGGCGTCACGGCGATTTTCGCAAAGCCGACGGCACCACGCGCATCAAGTTTATGTGGGACATCAGCGACAGCGCCGGAACCGGCCCGGGCAATCTGGGGCGTGTGTACACCGAAAGCGAAATCAACGCGGCGTTGCAATCCGGCAGCGGAGTCGGATTGGTAGACACCGAAGCGCACGGCACGCACGTCACGGGCATTGCCGCCGGAAATGGCTTGGGCGCAGGTGCAGGAGCCAGCCCGTCTTTGTTCAGCGGGATCGCGCCCGAAGCCGATCTGGTGGTCGTTAAAGCGACTCGTGCCGGAACGGCCAGCTTTCGCAATGACGATATGATGGCCGCCGCTGCCTTCATTCGCGACCGTGCGGCAGAATTGAACGAACCGTTTGTCATCAACCTCAGCGTCGGCGGTCAAAGCGGTAACCGCGACGGCAGCGACCCGATGGATATGGCGATTGATAATTTGCTGGCGACCGGCACCGGACGCCACTTTGCGATTTCCGCTGGAAACGTCGGCTCGCTGAACAACCACGCGGGCGGCGTCATCGAACAAGGCAAAGAAGTCACGCTGCCATTTACTGTGACGGCTGGTGCATCCGGGTTGCGAGTCATTTATCGCGACACCGATACGATCAACGCCCGGCTCGTCAAACCCGACAGCACCGTTGTAGGCCCGGTCAGTTTCAACCAGCAAACCAGCGACGCAAATGTCACGTTGTCCCACATTGCAGGGACGACCAACAACGGAACGCGTCACATCGTTGTCAGTTTCCCGGCAGCCATGTCCGGTTCCTGGCAACTGATTCTGAGCGCCAGCAACGTCAAAAACGGTCGTTATGACGCCTGGGTCAGTGACAGCGGCGCCACGCGCTTTGATTCGTCCGTCGCGACTTTCGGCAGTTACGAAACAGGTTCCCCGAAAGGCGTCAAACGCGCGTTCATCGTCGCCAACTACGTCAGCAAAACGCAGTACGTGGACGTCAACGGCATTAACCAAGTGCGGACGAGTCAGGCGCTGGGCGCAGGTTCGGCCAGTTCCAGCGCCGGTCCCACACGCGACGGACGATTGAAACCCAACATCGGCGCGCCGGGAACCTTTCTGATGTCCACGCTCTCTTCCGGCAAATCCAGTTCGACAGCCAGTTCGACGATTGGACCAGGCGGCAGACATTACGCCATTTCCGGCACTTCGATGGCTTCCCCCGTCATTGCCGGAACCATCGCCTTGATGTTGCAAGCCAATCGCAACCTGACGCCCGACCAGATCACGCGAATTTTGCAACGCACGGTCATCAACGACGCGTTCACGGGGCCATCGGTCGGCTATAAATTCGGTTACGGCAAAGTGAATGCAATGGCGGCGGTCAAAGCCGTGGTGGATAACGTCGCAGCGGCGGAATTTGTCAGCGTGTCATCGGCCAGCTTTGCGCCTGATCTGGTGGCCGCGCCAGAAACGATCCTCGCCGGATTCGGAGCGAATCTGGCTCCGAATATCTCTGTGGCGACCAGCGTTCCGTTGCCAACGGAACTGTCCGGCGTGCGCGTGCGCGTCACGGACAGCGCAGGAACGGCGCGATTTGGCGGACTGTTTTTTGTGTCGCCGGAACAGATCAATTACACCATTCCGACCGGAACGGCGGCGGGCGTAGCTCTGATTGACGTGTTACGAAACGGATCGGTCGTCAGTCGCGGAGCCGTCAGCGTCAATTCGGTTTGGCCGGGAATTTTTACCGCCAATGCTTCAGGTTCAGGCCTGGGCGCGGCAGTCGTCTTTCGCGTTCGTGCCAACGGACAGCAGGTATATGAATCCGCAAACATCCCAATTGACGTTAGCATTCCGGGCGACCGTGTGTTTCTGATTTTGTCTGGAACCGGAGTGCGTGGGCGCAGCGCCCTGAATCGCGTGCAGGTGACGTTGGGCGGAACTCCTCTGGCGGTAAGTTATGCCGGGCTGGTGGACGGTTTCGTCGGACTGGATCAGATCAACCTTGAATTGCCGCCGAGTTTGGCTGGGCGCGGACAACTCGATTTGCTGACGTACGTGGATGGTTGGCCGGCCAATGCCACACAGTTCACCATCAAGTAAGGTTGAACAGGTATAAAACGGTAGTGTCGAAAGTGGATGTGGGTTTCACCGCGGAGGCGCAGAGAACACAGAGATTTCGCAGAGGATAAAAGAGAAAAACGAATTTTCCTTCATAAGTTCTCTGCGCTCCCTCTGCGGCCTTTGCGACTCTGCGGTGAAACAGACTCACCCAAATAGCAGGATTCTTCTTTTATGATGGCCAAAAAAACCTGCCATCTTCCAAACTCATCGTGCGGCAATCGTCACCAGATTCGACACGTGAGCAGGCGCGGGTTCCGGCTTCGGTTCGACAATGCCCAGCTTGCTGAAATACGCCAACTGGCGGCGATAACAGTGCTGCTTTTCCATGTCGAAGGCCACACAGGAATCAATCGGGCGCGAATAGATGTGAATGCTGACCGCCGGTTCGTCGAAATTGTACAGCCGGTGAATGGTTTGCAATTTGTCAGCCGTCAACACCGTCCCGCCCGCGCACGCTTCGATTTCGCGGACGACTTCCAGCTTGGTGTGATCAGAACCGGCCAGACAATCAATGCCGACGACATTTTGATTTTCGGGATGGTCGCAGCCCAACCATTTGTAATCCACCACGCCCAGATTGCCGCGTTGCGGAATCATCCAGCACAGTTGGCCATTGTGCGTATGCACGGCGGTTTTCTGTCCCGGCTGCCAGCAAATCGTCATCACTTCAAACAGGTCGTCGCGGTAAATCATGTTCCGGGTGTAAAACTTCTGGTCGAAAAAGACATACGGTTCCAGGGATGAATCGCTGACCTGCACGCTGTCGCAAAAATCCAGCACACCATCGCGCGTGATGATGCCCTGTTCAAACGAACGGATTCGAGCGATGAAATCGTCAATACTGATCAAACGTTTTGCCATTTGGAATCTCCTTTCTGAAAACCTGCCGCGTCCAGTTTTACCCGCCGACGTGAACCGCCGGGCGACGTGACGGGTCAGGTTCAGCCTGGCGCAAAATTTCGTGCGTCACCGGAGCCGTGTCGCCTTCGCCGAAAAAGATGAATTTCAGCACGTACCCAATCGGATTGCCTTCCGTCCAGCCAAAATATACATGCGGAATTTGCCCTGAACGATCCCGAACGTGCAACAGAAATGCCGCAATCGCATTGGGAATCGCCGCGCTGCGGGTTCGCAAAATCTTGTAATTGCCAACCTGCGTACCGCGCACTTTCAGCAGACCGGAAAAATCCGACGCGTCCCCCGGGCGAACCTCCAAAAACAGGATTGGTTCGTTCGCCGGGATGTGATTGTTCCAGCGTTCCTGCTTTTCTTTCAACCGGTATTCGTCCACATCGCCCCGGTCAGGCCGGTTGGCAATGATGCGAATGGTTCCCTGCTTGGCTTCTTCGATGAATTGCTGGGCCAGTTCATTCAGCTCGACGCCTTCGACACGCAATTCGGTGGATCGCAGCGCGCGTGAAACAAATGAAACACCGATAATTCCCAAAATGAATAACGACGCGATTTTGATGCCTTCAGGCCGGACAATGATGTTATCAATCGTCGTGTAAGCAAAGACCAGCGTGATGGCCAGAAAGGCATACCGAATTGCGCCACTGCCCCAAACCAACAAGGTCACAGCCACCGCCGCCGAAGTCATCAACACCAGCACGCCCGTGGCATACGCGCCGCCCTGCGCTTCGACGTTGGCGTCGAAAATGATCGTCACGGCAAAGGCGATCATGGTAAAGACGACCGCCAGCGGACGATT
>JAEUQP010000066.1 GCA_016789645.1 Acidobacteriota bacterium
GGCTTACACCCGCTTTCCTTTCATCAGCCGAATGCCATACCGAATCGGATAAACCACGGCGTTCGGAATCCACGGATTGTCCAACCGGCTGCCGTAATGCAGCGTCACGTCTTTGGGGCGAGGTCGCCGCAGTTCCCTGTACCGGGCAAACAAGGCCTGGTAATCGGCGACGCGTTCGCGAATGTCGAATTGTTCGACGACGACCTGGCGAGCCGCGCGGCTCATGGTTTCCAGCCGGTCGCGGTTTTGCGCAAGTTCGGCAATCGCGGCGGCAAATCCGGCAATGTCGGCCACTTCGGGCGTGAAGCCTGTGATGTCGGAAGCAACGACTTCAGGAACGCCGGATTTCAGATTGCTGACCACGGGAACCAATCCGACGCCCATTGCTTCGAGCAACGCCACGGGAAATCCTTCGGCGCGCGTGGGCAACACAAACACATCGTGTTCGGCGCTGTGCGCCATCACCTCTGTGTTTGGCAAATTTCCCAGATAGCGGATTCTGCTGCTGGCATTCCATTGCTGTTTGAGTTCTTCACCCGAAGGGCCATCGCCAATGACCGTCCATTCAACTTCTACACCGGAATCCAGCAACTGGCGATCTATTTGCGGAAGATCGAAGATTCCCTTCCCTTCTCCCAAACGCCCAACAAACAACGCGCGTAATCTACCGGTCGAAGCCGAGCGAATTTTGGGCGTAATCGGGACGCCATAGCGCAAATGAAAAATCGTATCGCGCCGTTGCGGCAGCAACTGAATCAACGTTTCGTAAACCGCCCGGCTGTAAGCGATGTAAACATCCGTCACTGGTTCATGCTTTACCGCTAAATCGTAGTAATAGTCATAATCGGCGTGAACAATCTGGTAAGTGGCGTAACCGGTATCAATCGCCGCAGCCATTGCCAATTCTATCCAATCGTTGGTGACGATAACTCCATCGCCATCCGGCAAAGCTTTCGCCAATCGGCGCAAGACGCTGTGCAGATTTTCGATTGGCATGCGATGTTCAAAACTGGCCTGCCAATCGGCAGGCAATGGGCGGTTGAATCGTGTATCGGTATCCAGATAGCTGTGCGTCAGCAAGGCGCAATGCTGAAATTCATCCGGGCGGCGATGCTGCAACAGATTGGCGATGATGCTGACAACCCCTCCCAGCTTGTCCGGAAATATATAAACTAGGTTTGGAGTTCCTTGCATAAAGAAATTAGCTAGCAGTTTGCTCTACAACCATTCCTCGCCTTGGTTCTGGTTGGGGTGAATTCAAGAACGGTTTCTCAAAGACACGAAAGAAAACGTAAGCCAGCCCAACGCAGAGCATTAGGGTTAGCAGTTTTGGAAATTGCATATTATTGGCCACACGAATAACCGCTTCGTGCGTCAAATATAGAGAATACGAAAAGAGTCCCACTCCCGCCAAAAGTTGGACAACGAAAACCCATTCTCGTTTTCCAAACCAAACCTTTTCCTTTGCAATAACCACATTCACAAGCAAAAAGGCTGCAATTCCCCACAATGGTTGCAACACCAACTGCCCCCAAACTGTTGTGCCAAGCAGCGAGCGTTCGGTAGACGCAAAAAAATCAATATAGGTGAGAAACATCGCAAGTCCACAAACGCCACAAAACAATGTCCAACTTCGGGTCCATCGTGGGAGCTTAATAAGCCCAAGGTAAGCTTCTACAGTTACTGCGCCCAACACCCAAATACACCAAGTTGCGGCTGCAGCTCCAAGAAAGACAATTTCGATCCCTAGAAATCGCTGCCCTAACCATGCGAAAGCAAACCAAAGAAATCGAGCGCCCAAGCAACACAATAAAACTTTCCCCCAACTGAAACGTCGTCGCATCCACAGAATCCCGAAATAGGCGAGATAAAGTTGCTCTTCAATAGCCAAAGTCCAAAACACAACAGAGATGCCATAGAGAGTTCTGGGGTCAAAGTTATGAATCATCAGCAAATGCGATCCCAAATCCCAAGCAAAAAACCACGACCAAAGCAGTTTCCCCTGGAATCCAAGAACAAGAAGGTAAAGAGCTATCGAAGCAAGATAAGCCGGGTAAAGGCGGCGAATCCTTTTCTTCCAAAACGGAATGAATCCGACTTGGAAATCTTCCCTTCCCACGCTCTTCGCTTTCGCAGCCCGCAGATGAATGCAAAACCCAGAAATTACGAAGAAAAGGTAAACACCTACAAAGCCATACGAAACCGGTAACATGAGAGCAAACTTTGTCAGCGGACGTTCGTTATATGGCGGCCTGAAAAAAATCCCACCATCATAAAGGTGATACAGCACGACAATCAGCGATGCCACACCCCGTAAAATATCAACACTCAATAACCGACCTGATTCTGGCTTTTGGCTTCTCATCAACAGAATTATTTTCCCCTCCAAGCTCGCACCATCAACGCCCAACACATCGCTCGCTTGGCAAAGGGACTGTCATCGGGCGCCACAGGTTGCAACCAGGGCAGCACATTCAATTCATCCAGCGTGTACTGGAACCCTTCGCGCGCCAGCAAATCCAGCACGAACGGCAGATTGCGCTGGCGCGGATCAAAATCATGAAGGTCTAAAAGCATCGCTCGCACGTTGCCCAACGCTCCGGCGCAATCCGCCAGCACGGCGCGCTCGGCGCCTTCGATGTCGAGTTTGAGCAAATCCACCGGTTCGGCTTCGAGCAAATCGCGCAATCGCACCGCCGGGACTTCGCGTTGTTGTGCCTTTTGGTTGGTTGTGACTTCGGCGACCGCGCCGGAATCCGCACCTTCGCAGGCAAAACTGATGGCGCCATGTTCTTTCCAAATGGCGGCCTGGATGGTTTCGACATCCTCCGCGCGATTGCGGCGCAGATTGTCGGCCAGAATTTCGTGAATCGTCGGATCGGCTTCATACGCGGTGATGCGCGCCGCCGGATACAGCCGTTTGAAATACAACGACGCCAGCCCGATGTTGGCTCCGCAATCCAGAATGCGCGGCGCGTCCGTCGGCAAGGTCACA
>JAEUQP010000069.1 GCA_016789645.1 Acidobacteriota bacterium
GAGCAGCATCAGCAACAACTTCCCGCGTATCACTCCGCGTTTTGAAACCTTCGTTCCTGCCGGTCGCACTGGCTGGGCCAAGGTTTACAGCCAGACTGGCGTTCTCGGAATTTCGGGCGCTGCGATCAACCTGAACGCGAACGCCGCTTCCAGCGCGGGCGCCTTCAACGGTGGTCACAACCTGCACCACCTGACGCTGGCTGCCTTCAATAACACCAACGGTTACATCGTTCCCGTCTTCCCGCCGAGCTGCTAACGCAGTTTGCGGTTGTGCAATTCCGAAGAGGTCGAGAATCTCGGCCTCTTCGGTTGTTTCTAAAAAGCATCCCGTTTTAGTCCGTTTACCTCATTGGGAATCTAACCCCATAAACTCACACAACATTTTTTAGGAGAAAACAAATGCGAACTTTGAAATCCTACACACAGACATTTCTGGCCACATTGGCTCTCGTATTGATGTCTTCACTGGCTTTGGCTGCCGATCCGGGACAGGCCTATCCCTGGAATGCTGAAGCCAGCGACCAGAAAGCCGGTTCAATTCTTTTTTACAATATCTACACTTCTGGCCCGACTTCGGGAAACACTGAAAACACCCGCATCAACATCACCAATACAAATTCTTCTGTTCGAGGCGATGCCTTCGTCCACCTGTATTTTGTGTCGGCGGGTTGCGCCATCGCGGACAGCTACATCTGCTTGACTCCGAACCAAACGGCGTCCTTCCTGACTTCGGACATTGATCCGGGCGTCAAAGGCTACATTGTTGCCGTGGCCGTGGATGGGGTTAATGGTTGTCCCATTTCCTTCAACTACCTGATCGGCGATGAGTACGTCAAAATGGCGACCGGTCACGCCACCAATCTGGGGGCAGTGGCATTTGCAGCATCGCCCGGTGTCAGAGATGAAGGTGGCCCAATCGGCTGCGATTCGAATTCGGTTACGGCAACCCTGAACTTTGACGGTAATAACTACAATCGCGTCCCCGCCGTTTTGGCACTGGACAACATTGGCAGCCGTGCGGATGGCAATGACACGATGGTCATCATCAATCGCGTCGGCGGCAACTTGGGCATCGGTGCTTCTTCGTTGGGCACGTTGTTCGGTCTGTTTTACGACGATGCGGAAAACGTTCTGAGCTTCTCCGTCACCGGTGGATGCCAGTTGATGAGCAGCATCAGCAACAACTTCCCGCGTATCACGCCGCGTTTCGAAACCTTCGTTCCTGCCGGTCGCACTGGCTGGGTCAAGATTTACAGCCAGACCGGCACCATCGGCATCCTGGGTTCCGCGATCAACCTGAACGCGAACGCTGCTTCCAGCGCGGGCGCCTTCAACGGTGGTCACAACTTGCATCACCTGACGCTGACGACCGCTTCCTATGTCGTTCCGGTCTTCCCGCCGAGCTGCTAAATCGGCAATCAGCGTTGAATCAACGGATCAGCCGATCTGTAAAACAAAGAAGCAAGCCTATCCAAGTGGGCTTGCTTCTTTGTTTTTTGCCTCACGAAAATCTCCTGCCAGCGCAACGTAAGCCAATTAAAACTGTTGACACTCCTTTATCGCGAACGTAGACTTTCGATCGTTCATAAATATCCGTCTCACTTGTTTTTTAGTTCCCCTCTAAGTGGTTCTTTTACCCTTTCAACAAATTGATCGAACAAATTAAACATCAAAAGCGATTTGATTGCTTTTGATGAGCAATTGCACCGCACACACATCTTGACCCTAATGGTTTGTTTTTAGAGTTTGTTCGTTCGTGATCCTCATTGGTTGGTCCGGTGATAGTTCGCGGGTGATTGGCAGACAATTGAAGCCAGTCAGTTCTGTTGTAATCAGTCGAACGTTACCACTCTCAACAAACTTTGTTTCCCGATCAACAACTTTCCTTAGGAGATTTGAGATGCGGACTTCACAAAAATTCACATCTGCAGCGTTGGCATTTTTCGCTGTGATTGTCCTGTCTGCGGTCAGCCAGGCGGCTGATCCCGGACTTTTGTATCCACCAACTTCCGAAGCCAGCGATCAGAAAGCCGGTTCCCTGTTGTTTTACAACGTGTACACTTCGGGGCCGACGAATGGGAACGCTGAAAACACACGGATCAACATCACGAATACGAGCGTCACTTCTGCGGCGTTTGTTCACTTGTATTTCGTTGCGTCCGGATGCGCCATTGCCGACAGTTTCATCTGTCTGACGGCCACACAGACAGCCTCGTTCCTGGCGTCAGATATTGATCCCGGAGTTAAAGGCTATATCGTTGGGGTGGCAGTGGATGGCGTGTTCGGATGCCCAGTGGCTTTCAATTGGCTGATCGGCGATGCGTATATCAAATTTGCCTCCGGACACGCAGCCAATTTGGGAGCGATTGCGTTTTCATCACTGTACAACGGTTTGCTTCCGGGCTGTGATTCCAACTCGATTACGGCGGCCATCAATTTCAACGGAGTCGTTGGGGCTGGTTACAACTGTACGCCTGCCGTGATTGCGTTGGACAATGTTGGCAGTCGTTCGGATGGCAACGACACGATGGTGATTCTCAATCGCGTCGGCGGCAATCTGGGCATCGGCGCGTTTTCTCTGGGAACCGTGTTTGGATTGCTGTATGACGACGCGGAAAACGTCACCAGCTTTTCGGTCACAGGCAATTGCCAGTTGATGAGCACTCTTTCCAACAATTTCCCGCGCACCACGCCGCGATTTGAAACCTTCATTCCGGCGGGGCGCACGGGCTGGCTGAAGTTCTATAACCAAACCGGGGCAATCGGAATCCTGGGCGCGGCGATCAATTTTAACGCCAATGCTTCTTCCAGCGCCGGAGCATTCAACGGCGGCCACAACCTGCATCATCTGACGTTGAATTGTGGAATGACCTATACGCTTCCAGTGTTCCCACCAAGCTGCTAAACAACATGTTACGTGGTTTGCCTGGAACTGATTCGTTCCGGGCACATCAAAAAGCCGCAAGCAATTTCCCTGCCTGCGGCTTTTTTGCAGTTCACACGTCAATTCAGTTACCAGATCAACACGAACTCGTAATCTGCCGCGTCGCGTTGAGGGTCTCGAACACGAATCACCGCCGTATAACCGTTCGCCGCCGTTGGTCGCTCAACCACTTCCACCGTTCCGCGAACTTTTTTGTTTTCGATCCGCAGCGTGAGTTCTCGCGCAGGCATCGCCGCGGAAAATGTGAAGCGACCGTTGTTGAACGATTTGCCTGCAATCAATTTTTCAGTAACGGAATTCCCGCGTACTTCCAACAACACTTCGGTGTCCACGCGACCACGCCAGGTCATGTTTCCGGATACATACGGCTGTTCAACCGGCGCCGTATCACGCGATGGAATCCGGGAATCACGGGGTTCACGCGTGCGCCCGCCAGACATGGTGACGGTTGTATCAACGGGTTTGAAAATGAATCGCTGATTGTCGCGACGGTGTTCACCCCAAAGCTGCAAGCTCTGTCCTTCGTTGCGTGCGCTGTTTGGCAGATCAAGCACTTTGCCATTGCGAGCGACGATCAACGATTGCCCGTTGCCCGCATCCACGATGCGGAATTTTTGACTATCCCGCCCGATCTGCTGCCCTTTGGCAATAACGGCGGAACCGTCGCGCGCACCCGCGACTTCCAGCACGCGCCCGCTTTCCACCGAGCGAATGTAAAAATATCCATTGCCGGCATCTTCAAAATCCCATTGCTGGTTCAACCCGCCGCTGCCCGACCATTGCTGCAATGTCGTGTTGTCATCACGACGCAAATCCAGAAAATGATTGCTGACGACGCTTTGAATCTGATAGCGGCCTTTGCCCTTGAACGCTTGAATGACGGCCGTTCCGGGCGTTGTCGGAGCATCTTCACGCGGTCGAATTTTCGCTTCGACATCTCCAAGGCGAATCAGACGAAATCGCTGATTTTCCAATCCGTGCGGCTCGCCGATTTGCAGCGCCACGCCATCGTTTCGCTTTCCCGCTGGCGATTCCAACGACATCCCGGCTTTGGAAATGATCGTAAATTCGCCGCGCCCGTTGTCGGCCAGCTTCCATTTTTGGTTGTCGCTGTTGCCGCGCGTCGCCGTGATGACCAGCGAACCGTTACGCGCCCGGCTGCCTTCGACATCCAACACTCTGCCGTTTTCGACCGACGTGATGAAATAAAATCCGTCGCCTGCATCCACCAAATCCCATTGCTGATTGCGCGCATTGCCAACCGCCCATTGCTGAACCGTTCGTTTATCTTCCACACGCAAATCCAAAGCTTTGCCGGTGGCGACGATTTCCACACGATATCGCCCTTGCCCTGTAAAGCTCTGCTGAGCCAACGCGCTGACTGTCGCGATTGCCACAACGGCAATCGTCACCACCAACTTCAAACCTTCTTTTGCCAATTTCAACATTGCGTACCTCCCAAACGAAAAAGTTATGACCGATGCTTCAATTGTTCCGAATCGCCAAGCCCTCGCCCGCTGAGCAGGCTGCCCCATTCCTGAGCAACGAAAATGATCGCGGCAAAGTACGTCCACGGATTTGCCGGATCAGCCGCCAACACCGGGCGATTCTTTTCAAAGTATTTGTGTCCGGCCAGTTGAAACATCCAGCCAACGACGAATAGCGCAATTGCCCATCGCCAGTTAAAAATCAGCATCGGAAACGAAGCCACAATCATCGGCACGCCGATCAGATGCGAAATCTTGCACCCGACCGTGCGATGTTCAGCGCGATAAAGCTCCATGTGTTCTTGAAACGAGCGCATGTTCAGCCTCCAGATTTTGGTTGGGGATTTGACGCGCCGATTCTCTACCGCATGCTGCAAGCTGTCAAAGTCCTGTTTTTCGCCTGCAATTCGATTTCCCGCTCAACGCCGACTTCTTCCACAAACGCCAGGTCGTGACTGACGACGACCAGCGCGCCCCGAAACCGGTTAAGCGCCGACACCAACGCTTCAATGCTCGGCAAATCCAGATTGTTTGTCGGTTCATCAACGATCAACACTTCCGGCGATTGATCTGCGCCGAGCAAACATGCCAACGCGGCGCGCATTCGTTCGCCGCCGCTGAGCACCGCAACCGGTTTCAACGAATCGTCACGGATGAACAAAAATCTTCCAAGTAATGTCCGCAACTCGTGCTCTGGTCTTAGCGGCGCAACGCGGCGCAGGTTTTCCAGCACCGTCAGCGACGAATCAAGCACGCTGGTTTGTTGATCCAGCAATCCGATGCGCGCTGCGCCAAGCTTCACTTCGCCCGTGGTCGGTTGTTTCTTGCCGCAGATCAAATCAATCAGCGTGGATTTGCCAGCGCCGTTCGCGCCTTTCAACCACACACGCTCTGGCCCGATGATTTCCAGATTGATCGGCGACAACCACAACCCTCGTTCAGCATCGGCAAACTGAAAATTGACTTCGCGCAATTCCACCAGTCGTTTCTGAGCCGGAACTTCCGAACTGGCCAGATCAACGATGATCTGGTTTTCAATCGTCAGATTGCCGCGAGCTTCCGCGACTTCCTGACGCCTGCGTTCGACTTTGTCTTCGTGACGACCTTTCAATCGCCCCGAAGAATTTTCCGCCGCTCGTTGCAACGTGCCGACGACGATGGATGGCAATCCGCCTTTTGTTGCCGAATTGCGTTTGGCTGTGGATTGCCTGCGCTGCTGACGCTCTTTGGCGAGCTGAGCAATTTGTTTGGCATCTTTCAATCGCTGTTGAGCGCTGGCAAACGCTTGCTCGGCGGCTTCTCGTTCGTGGTCGCGTTGTTCACGATAAAACTCGAAATTGCCGCCGTAAAACTTCAACCCGGCAGAACTCAGTTCGGCAATCTGATCCACCAATGCCAACAACTGCCGGTCGTGACTGACAACGATCAGCCCGCGCTTCCAATCGGCAATCAATTGGTAAACGAACTCGCGCGCCGACAAATCCAGATGATTGGTCGGTTCGTCCAAAATCAGAAAGTCTGGCTCTTCCAACAACAATCCGGCGATGCGAACGCGCGTCAATTCGCCGCCGCTCAAGCTGCCGACCGTGCGATGAAGTTCGATCTGTGCGATGCCGAGCTTGGCAAATGCCTGTTCGATTCGCTCCGGCAAATCCCAGCGGTCGGCAATCAG
>JAEUQP010000071.1 GCA_016789645.1 Acidobacteriota bacterium
GATTACGAAGTTGAGTTGGTGGAAGCTCGCCCTGCTGCGCCGAAAATCGTCACCGTCAGAAACGGGTTTGATTACCAGGCGGAAATTCACGCCAGCGGGCCAAAATCGGTGCTGCGATTGTTTGTCGAAGGGCTGAGCGAGGCAGCAACTTGCGACAACGTAAACGTAAAAGTCGGCGAGCATTTGATCTCGCCGACTTTTGTTGGCTTTGTCACCGACATCGCCAGTTATCAGGTTGATGCTCCGTTGCCAGCCGGAATCGAAACTGGCGAAACGTCGCTTGAATTGATCTTTGATGGTGTAGCTTCAGAAGCCGTCGCCATCGAAATCAGACCTTAAGCCGCGTAAGGACGTTCGCGCCGCGCGTCCCATTTCATGTAGCGGTTTTTGCGGAAAGCTTCCGTCGCCATTCGCACCGCGACCACACCGTAATAGCCGGTCATCACGTCGGTCTTGATAGCTTCGCCGTTGCGAATCGCATTTTGCAGATTGCGATGGTGCAGTGTAATGTCTTCGCCGCCGGTTTTCTTGTGCGTGATGATTTCCTTGTCGCCGGTTTTGTTCATGCGCCCTTCGGGGCGAATGACAAATCCGGTGCGCGTGAATTCCAGCGTCGCTTCGTGGCCGCGAATGACATGCGGAATCGGCTCGCCATTTGCCATCGAAGACAACACAACCACCGTCAGCCCTTCCGGGTAATCCAGCATCATGTTGAACGTATCGGGAATTTCCGCGGCGCTGTTGCGGAATTCCCACTTGCCCCCTGTGGCAACAACGCGATCCGGGAATTTCAAGTCCAGCGCGCGAATGATGCGCGTCACGCGATGAACGAACAAATCCGTGGCGATGCCTCCCGAATAATCCCAATACCGCCGCCAGTGCAGAAACCGATCCAGATCAAACGGACGTTTCGGCGCTGGCCCCAAGAACGCATTCCAATCCAAATTGACGCCCGGCTTTACGTCTCTGTCCATTTCTTCCGGTTCAGCTACCCAAAAATCGCCTTTGTGGTTGCGCGAATAATCAATCTGCGCCTGAATCGGTCGTCCGATTTTGCCTTCTTTGATCATTCGTTGCGCAACTTCATACGAATCGTCGGACATTCCCTGCACGCCAACCTGCATTTTGACTTTGGTCTCCTTGATCTTGGCGACGACTTTTTTCGCTTCGTCAATAGACCAGGTCATGGGCTTTTCGCAGTAAATGTGTTTGCCTGCGTCGGCGGCGTCAATCGTCATTTTGGCGTGCCAATGTTCGGGCGTGACGATGGCCACGTAATCAATATCTTTTTGGGCAAGCAGTTCCGTGTAGTTCTTGAATGGTTTGGCGCCGGTTTTGGCGGCAGCCTGATCCAGACGTTTCTGGTACACGTCGCACACGGCGGCGATTTCCACGTTGTCGGAATCTTTCATGCTCAGCAGCGAAGGAATGTGCGCGCCTTGCGCCAAGCCTCCGCAACCAATGATGCCAACGCGAAGTTTATTGTTCGCGCCCAACACGCGACGGGCGCTGGCAGCAGTCATGACCACTGAGGCTGCCGAAGCTGAAACGAATGAACGACGAGTGAGTTTGTGATTTTCCATGGTGCTTTGAAATGAAGTTAAAGCACATCCGCGATGGATTCGCAGACGTAGCCGATGTTGTTGTCATTCATGGCAGCCAGACAAATGCGTCCGCTGCCGACGATGTATAGACTGAATTTTTCGCGCAAGGCTTTGACGGCCTCGGGTGACAGCCCGGAATACGAAAACATTCCGCGCTGATTTTGAATAAAGCTGAAATCCTGTTCGACACCTTTTTCGCGGAGCATTTCAACGAATTTGCCGCGCATTTGCCAAATGCGTTCGCGCATTTCGGTCAACTCGGCTTCCCACTGTTGGCGAAGCTCGGCATCGGCCAAGACCATCGCCACAATCTGCGCGCCGTGCGAAGGCGGGCTGGAATAATTGGTGCGAATGACGCGTTTGACCTGACTCAGCACGCGTTTGGATTCGTCGGCGCTGGCGGTGACAAACGTCATCGCGCCGACTCGTTCGCGGTACAACGCAAAGGACTTGGAAAACGAACTGGCGATCACGCATTGAATGCCCGCTTCGGCAAACGCGCGCACGGCAAAGGCGTCTGATTCTAGGCTTTCGCCAAAGCCTTGGTACGCGAAATCGAGAAACGGAACCAGATTGGCTTGTTTAACGACATCCACGACTAATCGCCATTGGTCGTTGGTCAAATCCACGCCCGTCGGATTGTGACAGCACGCGTGCAGCACGACGATGCTTTGCGCGGGCAAACTTTTCAGCGTTTCCAGCATGCCATTGAAATCCAGCCCATGCGTTTCCGCGTCGTAATATGGATAGGTGTTGACCTTGAACCCGGCGGCTTCAAACAGCATCTGGTGGTTTTCCCAGCTTGGACGGCTGATCCAGAGCTGCGAATCCGGCAAAAAACGACGAAGGAAATCCGCGCCGATTTTCAGCGCGCCAGTTCCACCGACAGCTTGCACGGTGACGACGCGATTTTCAGCGATGACTTGCGAATCCGCGCCAAACAACAGTTTGGGCACTTCTTTGATGTAGGCCGGAACACCGTCAATGCCGAAATAGGTTTTGGTGGCTTCCTGTTCCTGCCAACGTTTTTGGGCTTCTTTGACAACGTTCAGAATGGGAACTTTGCCGTTGGCATCCTGATACACGCCTACGCCCAGGTTCACTTTGGCAGG
>JAEUQP010000078.1 GCA_016789645.1 Acidobacteriota bacterium
GTGCCGGTTTCCAGATGTTCCGGCGCTTCGCTGGCGGCGGGTTGCAAGCGCGGAACGTCCAGGGATTCGAGCAGTTCGTGGCGTCCGTAAAAGATTCCGATGTGCGGGCCGTAAAACTTGTAAGCCGAGCACGCCAGAAAATCACATTCCAATTCCTTCACGTCCGGCAAGATATGATGCGAATAATGCACCGCATCCACATACACCAGCGCGCCTTTGGCATGAGCCAGCCGCGCGGCGCGTTGAATGTCGTTGACCGTTCCCAGCGCGTTGGATGCTCCGCCAATGGCCAGCAATTTTGTTTTCGGCGTAATGGCGGCTTCCAGATCGTCCCAATCCAGTTGGCCGGTTTCGGTCAGCATACGAACGGTGCGAATCGTCAAGCCACGGTCTTTGGCCAGTTCGCGCCAGGTGTCGGAATTGGCGTGGTGATCCAATTCGGTGACGACGATTTCATCGCCGGGATTCCAACCGCGCCCTAATGCTCTGCCAACGTGAAAGGTGATCGTAGTCATATTCGCGCCAAACGAAACCTCATCAGCGTTGCAGTTGAAAAAGTCTGCGAAGGTTTGCCGAGCCTCCATTAACAGCGCGTCGGTTTCGGCGCTGGTCGGATACGCCCAATGCGTGTTGGCGTTGTGGTGAAACAGATAATCGCTGATGGCGGCTGCGACTTCGCGTGGGACTTGCGTTCCGCCGGGGCCGTCGAAATAAGCGACTGGAAGGCCATTGTGTTGACGGCTCAGTGCGGGGAAGTGCGTGCGAATTTCTTCAGTGGTTGCGACGGCGTTGGTTGATTGAGTCATTTTTCAGATTTGGAAATTCACCGCAGAGGCGCAGAGAACACAGAGGTTTCGCAGAGATTTTGCAAAGGACTCTGCGCTGTCTTTGCGTTCTCTGTGCCTCTGCGGTGAAGGAGAAAATAGTTTGTGAAAACTTCAAGCTCCGACTTGAACAGTTTGAGCCAGATACGGAATCGTCATTGGGCCTTCGGGCAAAACGGCAATCGGCGCGTCCGGCCCTATGCGCTTGAGTTCTTCAGAAATCGTCGCGGCAATGTCAGTTGTAGCTTCCAGATGCGCGCGACGAACTTCGTCCGCCGGAATGTCGCTGTGCAACGCAACGCGCGCTTTCAGTCGAATCATCGCCAGCAGTTGGGCTTCCCATTGATCGTACATCGAAAAGCCCGGAGCCAGAATTGTGTCCAAAATGGCTTGGGGCGAATTGTGATCGAATAGCAACGTTTTGAAATTGCCGTGTGCGGGGAACCCGTCGTTGCATTTGGAAGCGGCGATAATCAGCCCATCTTGCTGGACGACTTGCGCGGCGGCGGACATGCCTTTGACGGCTTGGTAGAGGTTTTGATCCAGCGGATAGCCGCTGTTGGTCGTCACCACAATCGGAAACGGTTTCGAGCAGGGAATCATCACCGTCGAACGGGAATGCTCGCAACCTTTGGCGTGGGCGGCCAGCGTTTCGCCGCAAAAGAACGCGGTAATTTGGCGTTTGCGGTTGAGCGTGACGTTGATGCAGAAATCTACCGGCAGAAGTGAGCCATTGGCGCGAATTTGCTGTTGCGTGGGATTGCCCTCCAACACGCCCCAGGTGCTTTTCGGCGAGCCGATCACTTCGGCGCGGTGGTAGTGCATGATCAAGTCAATGTCGGCGACGGCGGGGAAAATGCCTTTGTAACCGCCCGAAAACCCCGCCATAAAGTGCGGCTCGATGAAGCCCATGACAATGCGTTTGTCGGCTTCGACGTATTCGCGATTGTAAAACACTTCGCGGCCATCAGGCGTTTTGCCTGCGAATTTCAAGGTCGCCGGATCGTGTGAGTTGTGATTGACGATCCGATAACGCGCGGCAACGTCTTTGCCAACCATCTGTTCCAACTCCGCCGGAGTGTTCACTCGATGCGAGCCTGTGCCGTTGACGATGACGAAGTTGCCCACCGGAACGTGATCGAGTTCGGCAAACAACCAACCGAGCAAACGGTCGCTCGGCAATGGGCGCGTGATGTCCGGGATGACAATCGCCACTTTGTCCGAAGCGTTGATCAGTTCTTTCAGCGGTTTGGTGTTGATCGGCCTTCGCACGGCTTCGGCAAACGCCGCCGCTTCGTCAGGCAAGCCCGCGATGAATTGCGGCGCCAGCACGGTGACGTTGTTTGACGGAATTTCTATTTGTAGCCCGTCTTTTCCGTATTGCAGATGAGTAAACATAAAGTGGCTATTCAATGTTGAAGGGGTATTTCTCGGAAATGAATCTTGATTAAAACCAAGCCGACGATTGACTCAATTCAGGCAACAGCGGCTTCCAGATATTTCCTCATTTCCGGCGATTGAAATGCGATCACGATCTGTTCTCGCGGCACGCCTGCTTCACGCAATTTGGCGGCAATCCCATATTCGGTGCCGTCGTATTGAATCCAGAATTTTCCATCAATGATGTCTACATGAATCATGCAATCGTGGACACGGCGTTTGCCCTCCCAACCATGCGCCATCATCAGATAATGATCGGATTCCTGGTCAAAAACCGTGACGGACTTCAAATCACCATGACTGTAAGGAATGCTGGCGTGTTCCGTTAGAATGCTGCGAATGAGTTTGCGATAGTTTTCTAGTCCTTCCATGCGACGATTACCTCCGTGTTCTCCTCAAAGATGAGTAGTGGTATCGAATAATCCTCGCGGATCAATTGACCGATTTCTTCTTCGAGGATGTTTAGAAAGTCAGTTTCACTAACGGCCAGATACAACTTTCTTTGCGGTTCAATTCTAGCAAGTACAGAACGATAAATCAGGAATTGCCCAAGCGTGAATTCCAATGTTGCCATCGCCGAATCACGCGAAAAACCTTTCACCTCAACTGCAATTCGATGCTGGCCTTTTCCGCGAGATAAAATTTGTTGGCGGAAAGGTCAACGAAGAAATCACGCCTGCCCCATTTCAAGTGCATCGGGTCAGCTTGGATTTGCCAACCGTCTTTGCGGAGCGCGTTGATGACTGTTTGATGATAAGCATCTCTGGCTGGCATTTATTTTCCTTTTTCCACCCGATCGATGAGTGATCCGTACTGTCGCAATTGCGGCGAGGCCAATGCTGTTATTGTCACGACAACCAACGTTCCAATGCCGCCGCTGACAACGGAAAAAACAGCACTCGTTAACGATGCCACCGAACCGGATTCAAAGCGACCGATTTCGTTCGACGCGCTGATGAACATGCCATTGACGGCGGAAACTCTGCCGCGCATTTCGTCCGGCGTCAGCGTTTGCACCAGAGTGTGGCGAATGACGACGCTGATGTTATCGAAAGCTCCGGTAAGGAACAACATTGTCACGGACAACCAGAAATTCCGCGACAGACCGAAGACAATGGTTGCCGCGCCAAACCCTGCGACTGCCCACAACAATGTGCTTCCGGCTTTTTTCAGCGGCGGCAAATGAGTTGTCAGCAACGCCATGGTTACCGCACCGACGGATTGAGCGGCTTGCAATACGCCCAATCCAGCGGGGCCGACGTGCAAGATGTCTTTGGCATAAACGGGCAACAACGCAACGGCTCCGCCCAGCAAGACGGCGAACAAATCCAATGACATAACCGTGAACAGCAACCGGTTTCGCCAGACGTATAGGAAACCAGCGACGAACGAACGCCAGTCTTTGGTTGCAGCGTGATCGTTTTGCGACTCGGCAACGAACGGCCGGTTGGTGACTGCCGCCAGCATCGAAAAATAAAACACGCTGCCCATCGCTGCCAGCAAATACACTTTGGTGGTTCCGCCAAACACGCCAATCAGCAATCCGCCAAGCGCAGGTCCCGCCAGCGAAGCCATTTCAAATCCGCTGACCGCCCACGAAACCGCGTTGGTGAAAATAGGTTTGGGGACGAGTTGCGGCATCAACGAAGAACGCGCCGGGCCTTGAAAGGCTCTGGCCAGACCGCTCAGAAAAAGGCATACATAAATCAATCGGATATTGCCGCCGGTTGCTGACACCGCTGCCAGTCCCAACGCACTGATCACCGCCAACACAGTTGCCGTCATCAGGATTTTTCGGCGATCAAACCGATCGGCAATTTGTCCGGCGGGAAGCGCCAACCCGATGATCGGCGCAGCTTGAATCAATCCGACCATCGCCAAGGGCCAGGCGGAATTGGTTTTGTCGTAAAGCTGCCAG
>JAEUQP010000085.1 GCA_016789645.1 Acidobacteriota bacterium
TTATCCGCATTGAACAGCACGCGCGCGGCAGCCGTCAGCGCGGCAGCTTGAGCTTCGGTCAACCCGGCTTTTGTCAGGTCTGGGCTGACGAGCGAGGCGGTGGGCTGGCTGGCGAAGCTTTGCACCTGGCGTTCGACGTAACTGCGCAACGCCGTCAATTCCGTTGCATCCGGCGGACGGCTGAAACACAGCGCAAACGCATGTTTCAAGCGCGCATCCAGCGTTGCGGCAAAATTGCCCGGCACCTCGCGCACCAACCGTACGGCCAAGCCTTGCGCAATTTCCAAAAAGGCCGGGTCGTTGGCCAAGGTCAGCGATTGCAACGGCGTGTTGGAGCGAAACCGTCGCGTGCAGACTTGTTGAAAATCCGGTGAGTCAAAGGTCGAAAACAACGGATACGGCGCGCTGCGATAAAACTGCGTGTACAGGGCGCGGCGGAACCGCTCGGCGTCATTCGCAACAACCCAGTTCTTTTTGTTTTGCGTGAAGGCGTACACGCCGTCAGGTTGCGGAGGCCGCACGCTCGGGCCTCCAATTTTCGGATTGAGCAAGCCGCTGGCGCTCAACGCTGCATCGCGCACAATTTCGGCTTCGACGCGAAACCGTTCCTGCCGCGACAACAGCAGATTTCTTGGGTCTTCAAATTTTGGATTTTGGATTTTGGATTTTGGATTGCTCTCTGACGATTGGCGATACGTCGCACTGGTGACAATCAGTCGGTGAATTGCTTTCAGGCTCCAAGGGCGGTGATTGGCGCCGACTCCCGACTCCCGACTCCCGACTCCTTTGACAAACTGCGTTGCCAACCAATCCAGCAACTCCGGATGCGTCGGAAGCGAACCTTGTGTGCCGAAATCTTCTTCGGTTTCGACCAGGCCGCGCCCGAAATAGCGCATCCAGATGCGATTCATCGTCACACGTGGCGTCAACGGATTTGCCGGATCAACCAGCCACTTCGCCAGATCGAGCCGCGTGCGGGGTTTGCCGGTTTCGGACGTCTCAGGTAATTGGGGCGCAACGGCGCTGAAAGTGTTCGGCTGCAACACGCCGACGGATTTGTCAGGCCGTGTGAAATCGCCGCGCGTGAAAATGTACGATTCGCGCGGAATGTTGGTCTCGTGCATGACCATCGCCATCACGCCAACGTTGGCCTGTTTTTCTCGCACTGCGCGTGCAGAGGCGAAGGCCTCGTTGACGAGCGAGTGTTGTTTGGGCGTGCGCGCATTCGCAGGAGTTTTCAAGGCGGCAAACAAAGCCGCGCCTTTGGCGTCGTGCGGCGGTTCGGTGGCGATTTCAATTTTGAACCGACCAACGCCGCGCCCTTCGCTGGCGTCGTGGCGCAAAACAAACAGCAATTGGCGGCTGGCGAATTCCTTGCGACCGCCAAAGAGAAATGTGGCTTCGTGCGGCTGCGTCTTTGCGTTGACCGACCATCCGGTGCGACGGTCGTTGTCCGTGGCGGCGCGCGCCGGCCAGGCGTTTTGTTCGTCATCTGCAAACCCGTCGCTGAACCGATGGCCGCCGCCTTCGGATTCGATATAAAACTCGCTCAGCACAAACGAACCATCCGCGCCCAGGCCGGTGCCACTGTTCGGCAAAGCCTGATGAGGCAGCACGCTCAACCGCACAGCAGCCACACGCGGAGAGCGAATCCGGGTCAGCACGCGATACGCATCGTTCTGCGAAGCGTTCGCCGTCACCAAAAACGAACCATCTTCCAGTTGTTGTAATTTGCCGTGCGCTTCGGTTTCTAGCTTGACCGTTTCCACCGGAAACCATTCGACAGGTTTGTCCGGTGCGCTGACAGCCGGATTTTTTTCCAGCCTCGCCAGTTCCGCACGCTCCCATTCTTCCTGCTTGAGTTCGCCGCGCATCGGCGCGCTCTTTTCCGGTTTCCCGAACATCTCGCCGCGCTCGACAGGCACAACCGGCCCCTGGTTGTTGTAATCCATCGTCGAGTTAAAGAACGCCAGCATCTGGTAATACTCTTTGTGCGGAATGGGATCGAATTTGTGCGAATGGCATTGCGCGCAACCAACCGTCAAGCCCAGCCAGACCGCGCCCGTCGTGTGCAAACGATCCATCACTTGTTCGACGCGCGCCTGTTCGGGATCAACGCCGCCCTCTTCGTTGATGACCGTGTTGCGATGAAAGCCTGTGGCGACAAGTTGAGCTTTTGCCTTTAGCGGGTCTGAAGGCCTGGGCAACAAATCGCCCGCCAGTTGTTCAATGGTGAATTGATCGAAGGGTTTGTCTTCGTTGAGCGCCTGAATCACCCAATCGCGGTACGGCCACATCACGCGTTCGCCATCAATCGTGTAGCCGTTGGAATCGGCATACCGCGCCTGATCCAGCCAATGTCGTCCCCAGCGTTCGCCGTAATGCGGGCTGTTGAGCAAACGTTCGACCAGTTCGTTATAGGCTTTGTCCTGATTGGCGCTGAACGCCTTAACGAACGCTTCAACTTCCGCCGGTTGCGGCAACAACCCGATCAAATCCAGCGACACGCGACGAATCAACGTGCGCGGATCGGCTTGCGGCGAAGGCTGTAACCCGGCCTGTTCCAATCGCGCCAGAATAAAGCGGTCAATGTCATTACGAATCCACTGGGTGTTTTTGACCGCGGGGGGCGGAGTTTTCGCCAATGGTTGAAACGCCCAATGCCCTTCGTATTTCGCTCCCTGCGCAATCCAGCGACGCAGCAAGTCGGCTTCCTGTGGTGTGATGGCAGGTTTCTTGGCGGCGACGGGCGGCATGACTGTCGCGTCGTGCGCCGTCACACGTTTGAGCAATTCGCTTTCGTCCGGGTTGCCGGGCGAGACGGCGCGATACCCGCCCCGATCTTTGGTCGCGCCTTCAAACGTGTCGAGCCGCAATCCCGCCTTGCGCGTTTTTTCGTCCGGCCCATGGCAATAAAAACACCGGTCAGACAACAACGGGCGAATGTCGCGATTGAATTGCACGTTTTGTTGCGCCGCAACATCGCGGTGAGATGCATTCCAAACAACGCTGACAGCGGCCAATCCGAGCAACGCGCACAGGGAAAGTTTCAGTCGTTTCATGGCAGTTCACTTTTTTCAGCAGGAATCGAAACAGCGCGCAGATGGTAGCACTTTTCCCGTTTTTTGCATCGCCAGCCCGCGCACGGATTGCCAACGAAGTGAGTCAATAGTACAAGAGAAGCCGATTCTCGATCCGCGACAGGCAGATTGAGAACCCGCACCATTCTGATTCTAAGAAAACCACTGTATGAAAAAACCTGACGAAACGAAGCTGCGTTACGCCTGGACGGTTGTTCTCTTGCTGGTTCCGGTTGCGTTGTTGAATTACCTGGACCGGCAAATGCTGGCGGCCATGAAGTTTTCCGTGATGACGGACATCCCCGACATCGGCAGCGAAGCCAATTGGGGAAAGATTCTGGCGCTGTTCAAATGGACGTATGCGGCGCTCAGTCCGATTGGCGGTTATCTGGCCGACCGGTACAGTCGCCGGCACGTCATCGCAGCCAGCCTGGTCGTCTGGTCGGTGGTGACCTGGGCTACGGGACACGTCACCAATTACGAACAATTGATGGTGACGCGCGCGTTGATGGGCATCAGCGAAGCCTTTTACATCCCGGCGGCGCTGGCGCTGATTGCGGATTATCACCTTGGCCCAACACGGTCGCGCGCAATCGGCGCGCACCAGATGGGAATTTATGCGGGCGTCATCGTCGGCGGATTCAGCGGATACGCCGCCGATGACCCGGCGCTGGGTTGGCGATGGATGTTCAACCTCTGCGGCCTGATTGGTGTGCTGTATGCCTTG
>JAEUQP010000116.1 GCA_016789645.1 Acidobacteriota bacterium
GCGAAGATTTTTGGCGTCGGCAACCTGTACGATCACGTCCGGCTTGGTTTCAAGCAGCATATCGCGTGTCACGCGTTCGTCATCCGATTGGGGAGCCAGCGAATTGATGCCCGGCGTATCCACCACTTCCCATTCCTGTCCGCCATATTTCATTTTTCCGCGCGAAACTTCGACCGTTGTCCCAGGATAATTCGACACCGTCACATATTTTCCGGTCAGATAACCGAAGATGACGGATTTGCCGACATTCGGATTGCCAACTAACAGAAGTCTGGGCAGAAGTCCGGGGCTTTTGCCTTTGAGGGCAGGTGCTTTGGCAGGGTCAATTTGAACAATAGTTGACATAGGGCAGTCAGATTCTTTTCTTCTCAACCAATATGTTGTCGTGTAAGCCGCTATTGTACAGGTTACGGCGATATTGAAAAGGGATGTCAGAATCTAAAAAAAGTTGGGCAGGAAGAAGGGGCTTCCGTTTTTGAATTCGGAAGCCCCTTTTTAGAGACACAGGACTAGGCACCTAATTGATCTCAGCATAAGTGCATCGTCTCAACTTCAGGTAATCGCCAATTTAAATCTTCGTAAATTGCTTCGGGAATATGAGCATTCGGCCAGCAAATCTTACGCACTGATAACAAGCCGATAACTCAGGCTGAACATCCTCAGCGTAAGTTGAGATTGGGCAATTCGGACAGAACGGCTTCTGGTCTTTTTATAGGGGACAGCAATTCGGAGCGACGGATCGGGGGTTGGGCTGAACGGATTGTCCACTACTTCACCCGTTAAAAATCAAAATTATGCTGGCGACTATTCAAACTCAACAAATTCAGCCCATCCGCACAGGCAAGCTGGAAGTTCGGCTTGCCACGACATTGCCGGAACTGGACGCGGCAATGCGATTGCGATTCGAGGTGTTCAACCTGGAATTGCAGGAAGGTTTGCAATCGTCTTACGAACGCGGCTACGACTCGGACGCTTACGATGCGTATTGCGACCATTTGATCGTCAAAGACCTGGAGCTTGGCGAAGTGGTCGGCACGTATCGTTTGCTGCGGCAGCGCGTGGCTGACAGAAACATCGGCTTTTATTCTGAAACTGAATTCGACCTGGAAAATTTGAAAAGCGCCTGTGTCGCGGTTGGCGGAAGCTTGCTGGAACTCGGGCGGTCGTGCATTGCCGAAACGCATCGGTCGTTTGCGACGATCAATCTGTTGTGGAACGCCATTGTCCGGTATGCGGCGGAACACCGGATCACGCATTTGTTTGGATGCGGAAGTTTGCATCTGGCTGACGAAAGCCAGGTGCAAAAGGTTTATGCATACTTGAAGGCTCGGCATTTTGCCGAAGAAGAATTTCGCGTCTATCCGTTGGCCGGTTGTCGAATGGCGATTCAAGAAGACGATTCGGCTTCGGAAGATTCGCGTTCCGTCATGAAGTTGATTTCGCCAATTCTGAAAGGGTATTTGCGCACAGGAGCCGTCGTTTGCGGAGCGCCCGCTTATGACGAAGAGTTCGGAACGGCGGATGTGCTGGTGCTGATGGAAATGGCGAAGCTCGCGGGCCGGTATCGGCAGCATTACACTGCAGAGGTCGGGCAATGAATCAGCTCGATGCTTCTGCAAACAAATCCAATACTCGCAAACAAAGGCGAACAAAAATCACCAATTCAAAGTTGGCGAGCGGAAAATCCGTGATGGCCGCCGAGTCCGAAGCCGAAATTTCCGCAGAGTTCGTTGTTGGGGCTTTGCTGTATTCGCTTCTCAGTTCCAGCCGGAGCGAGGTCGTCATTTCATTTCTTTCCGAAGAACAACAAGGCTAAGCAAGGCCCAGGAGGATTTATGGCACAAAGAGTTGAAAATGAATGCGCCTATTGCGGCGAAGAATTGGAACTCGAAACAGGAATTATCGGACAGGATTGGAAATTGTACTGTTCAACTGATTGCTCTGATTCTGGCGAACGGCTTTCGCGGCGGGAAATGGAGCAATTGATGCGGGTGGCAATTCCCAGTCGCCATTATGTTTCGTTGGATCAATCCGCGTAATTTATTGCGGCTTTACCTGGAATTAATTCCGGTCTTACCCTGATTTAACTTCATTCTTACTTCGATTTAAGCGGCCATTGCTAGATTGCATTCCTACTGCAATCAAATCTTAAACGTAGATAAACGCCAGTTCAGAACGCTTCGGTTTTGGAGACACTCAAACGAGTGTGTTGGCCAAAGCTCGAACGGCGTTCGATCAGTCGAATCAGTTTCGGTTTATTCAACAGGAGAAATTATGAAATCTGTAAACACTGCTAAGAGCGAGAGTCGTTTGCTTTTCAGCTTCGGCAGGGTGTGGGGCACGTTGGCCATAGCGCTTGTCATATCGTTGACGGCGCTGGCGCAGCAAGACCTGGCCAAATTGGAAGGAGTCGTGAAAGACCCCACTGGGGCATTGATTCCAGGCGCGACGGTGACCATTCGCTCAGAGGTATTGAGTGTCACGCGCACAGCGACGACAAATTCAGAAGGCATTTACGTTTTTCCGCAGCTCCGTCCGGGAACGTATCAGGTGATTGTGGAAGCTAACGGCTTCAACAAAGCGCAAGTCACAGACCTTGTGCTGGGCGTCGGGCAAACCCGCAGTCTGGATATTGAAATGAAAGCGGGCAACGTCGCTGAGCAAGTCAACATTGTCGCCAGCGAAACTGTGGCCACGCTGGATAGCAGTTCCAATCGTTTGGGCGCGAACGTGACGGCCAAAGAAGTGGCAGAACTTCCAGTCAATGGTCGTAACTTTTCGCAGCTTCAATTACTGACGCCCGGCGCGACCAACGCGGGCAGCGGCAATTTTAACGAGATTCGTTTCAACGCCCGCTCGAATCAGCAAAACGGGTATAAGCTCGATGGCGTAGAGGCGTCGGCGATTTGGGACGCTTCGCCGGGCTATCTGACCGTGCAAGGCTCGCAATTTCGCCTACAGACTTCGCTGGAAAACATTCAGGAATTCCGCGTGGATTCGTCGAACTATCCGGCGGAATACGGCACGGGAACCGGCGGCCAAATCACCGTCATCGGCAAAAGCGGCAGCAACGATTTTCATGGCGGCGTGTTTGATTTCGTCCGCAACGATAAATTTGATGCGCGCAACTTTTTCGACGGCAACGACAAGTCGAAGCTGCGCTTGAACCAATTCGGCGGCAGCCTGGGCGGACGCATCGTTCGGGATCGGCTGTTCTTTTTTGGTAGTTACGAAGGGTTGCGCCAGCGCGCCGGATTCAACATCATCGAATCTACTCCATCGGATTTCGTACGCGACTTCATCAATTTTTATGGCACGGCGGATCAACGCGGCGAAGACGCGCGCGCAGCGCTGGGCATCAGTGCGGCGGACGCGCAAGCTGGTTTGACGCGCATTCAAGCTTTGCGCGCAACCGGCGCGATCAATGCGTTCCCGATTGGTTCAGGCGCGCGTTCGAACGTCGGCGGATTGAATCAATCGGCGCAACTGGTGTTTGCCAATCGCGTCGCGCAACTGGACGAAGACGCGTTCAGCATTCGTTTGGATGGCAAATTCAACGAACGTTTCAACGGCTATGTTCGCTATCAACGCAACACCGGCGAACTGCTTTCGCCCGATGGCCTGACCGGTCGCACGCTGGTTGCCAATCAAAAGCCGGACAACTTCGTGGCGGCGGTGACGCAGATCTACGGCACGAAAATCATCAACGAAACCAAGTTCGGTATTAACCGCGCCGAATCCGGGTTGCAGACGTCTTTCCCGGCGGTCAGCGGTTCGAACATTGATTTTTCCAAGAGCGCCTTCATTTTGACCGGCGGCATCGTACAACCGGGCGTCAACGGCGGCGCGGCAACAGGCTTTTCCAGCCCCGGCGGGTTGACCCGCCAATCGTCAGCAGGCAACGGACGCGCGCAACCGATTCGTCCGGCCAGCTACAGCTTCATTGACAACCTGAACTACACCGAAGGCAATCACGCCATGAAGTTCGGTTTTGAAGCGCGTCTGGTTCACGTGGATTTCGATCAGTTGGGCGGCACGCAATACAGCTACGGCAGCTTGCGCGATTTCGCGCTCAACCAAAATCTGACTGCCGCGTTCATCGGCGACATGTCCGCGCCGGGCGGTTTCCGTGTGGCGACCAATCCGATTACGACGATTACTCGTGACGGCGACGGATTCCATCGCGCGCGTCAGCATTACCTGATCGGTTACGCGCAGGATGAATGGAAACTGCGTCCGAACTTCACGTTGAATTACGGGCTGCGGTACGAATACTACTCGCCGGTCAAAGAGCAGGATGGTCGCGCGATTGTCGTGGATGCGGTCACCGGGCAATTCCGTGATTCCAAAGCGCCGTATTACCAAGCCAGCCGAAATGGTTTTGGACCGCGGCTCGCGTTTGCCTGGTCGCCGGAAGTGTTCAAAGGCAAAACCGTCATTCGCGCGGGCGGCGGTTTGTATTACGGCCCCGGCCAATTTGAAGACCTGATTCAACCGATTGAATCGAACGTATTGCGCAGCACGACCAGCTTCGCCACCGGCATTGATTCGACCGTGCCGGGGCGCGTTTCCGCCGTCACTGCGCCGGTGACGAACTTCGCGCCGCGCGTGTATGACATCAACGGTTACAACGTGCCGGAGCGCGTCACGCAATACGGTTTGTCCATTCAACAGGAATTGCCAGGCAAAGCCGTGTTGACGCTGGCGTACGTCGGCAGCCAGGGACGCAATCTGTTCCAACGCAACATCGCCAACGTCATTTTGCCCGGAACGGCTACGGTGGCTAGCGGCCAGGCTCTGCCGAGCGGCGCGGGCATCGTCAATGTCACTGACGCCAATGGGCGCGTGATCGCGGTTCGTCAGATTCGGCAATTCAGTCTGATTAACAAGGCGCTCGATTCCAATGGCAACGTCGTGGACAGCGTTGGCAACGTGCTCGCTCCTTTTGGCGAGATGGATTACAAAACCAGCGGCGGACGCGACAACTTCAATGCGTTCCAGGCGATGATCAACCGCCGGTTTGCTGCTGGGCTGACGCTGGGCGCACATTATCAGTGGAGCCACAGCATTGGCACGACGCAAGGTTCCAACGAAGCGCAAACCGCGCAAGACCCGTTCAATTTCAACGGTGAACGCGGCAACAACACCTTCGACATCCGCCACAACGGCAACATCAACGTGCTGTACGAACTGCCGTTTGGCAAAGGCAAAGCCTGGAAACTGAATGGTCTGGCCGACACGCTGTTGGGCGGTTGGACGGTGGGCAACATCTACAACTTCCGCACAGGCACGCCGCTCGACATTCGCATCACGCGGCCTGACGTGGTGATTCAATGCCGTAACTCGGCGGGCTGTCAGGACGGTTCGACGCTGTTTCCAAATGGTTTTGTTCGTCCGCTGCCGGGAACGATCAATGCGACTTCGCCGTTGCCGAATGGCTTCGTCGCGGTCATCAACACGCCGGGCGGCAACAACACGCGCAATACGCGCCGACCGGATCGGGTTGCCGGAGTTGACCCGTACATCACCGTCGGCAATTTGCGTTACCTCAATCCGGCGGCGTTTACGATTCCGCAACCGGGAACGTACGGCAATCTGTCGCGCGGCGCGTTGTATGGGCCGAGCTTTCATCAGTTCGATCTGACGTTGCAAAAACGGTTCAATATCACGGAGAAGATCAAATTCGAGTTCCGCGCGGAGATGTACAACCTCTTCAACCGCGCGAACTTTGCGAATCCTCCGGCGATTTTGCCGAACAACCTGGGCAATGCGCTGACTTCGCAACAGCCGGGCCAGCCGTTCCGTTACGCCAGCGAAACCGACAACAACGTCGGCAACTTCGGTCTGATCAACGGCACGGTCAGCCGCACGGTGGGCTTGGGAACGAATCGCCAGATTCAATTCTCTGGTCGCATCAGTTTCTAACTGGCTGACTGCGGTAAACAGAAAAAGACTGGTGGACGACCGCAATCGTTCACCAGTCTTTTTCCATTTTCGAGCGAGAGGTTTATGACAGACCAAAAACGAGTTTTAATTCTTTGCACGGGCAATTCCGCCCGCAGCCAAATGGCTGAAGGCATTTTGCGGCACGACGGTGGCGACAGGTTCGAAGTCTTCAGTGCGGGGACGCGCGCCAGTTTTGTTCGCCCCGAAGCGATTCAAGCGATGGCGGAAATCGGCATTGACATTTCCGGTCACCGGTCAAAAAACGTGGACGAGTTCATCGGGCAGGATTTCGATTTCGTCGTTACCGTTTGCGATCACGCCAATGAAATCTGCCCGGTCTTTCCGGGAAAGACCACACGAATTCATCAGAGCTTTGAAGATCCACCCGCGCCCGGTGTTGGGGATGACGAAACACGACTCAACATCTTTCGCCGCGTCCGCGATGAGATTCGTCTCTGGACACGCGAATTCATTCAAACGTATTGATTCAAACTGAGGAATTCTGCCCACTGGTGAGGCATTATGGGTCAGTGCTGCCTACTAAAATGTCAGTTTGGCCTACTAAAATGAATGATTTTCTGGTCTTATTTTGGAACACATTTTGCAGATTATTTGCCGTCACGATCAACTAAGCACCAGGAACCACTATGAAGAAATGGCGAAACAGGCTCACCAGCATATGGTTAATTGCGGCATTGGTAATGATTCCCAGCGGTGTGCAATCGCAGCACCCGGCAAAAGGAAGTAACCGGGCAGATGAGGCCGTCATGAAAATCCGCACGGATTTGGTGTCGGTTTCTGTAATTGTCAGCGGGCGAGAGGGACGATTGATCCCCGGATTGAAGCGCGACGATTTCGAGGTGTATGAAAACAAGGTTCGTCAGCAAATCGAATACTTCAGTGATGAAGACCAACCCGCCACAATCGGCATCATCTTCGATGTGTCAGGCAGTATGAAGGGGCGCATTGCGCAAGCTCGCACCGCGTTGCAGTACTTTGCCGAAGCCGGGCATCCTGAAGACGAATATTTTCTGGTGAGTTTTAACCACCGCATCAGCGACCCGATGGAAATGGTGGACAGTCAGGCTTTGCTTCGCCGTGTGAACATGCTCGCTCCGCATGGCGATACGGCGCTTTACGATGCGATTCACGAAGCATTGGGGCGATTGCGGCAAAGCCGTCATCGCAAACGCGCGTTGCTGATTATTTCGGATGGTGCGGACAATCATTCGCGGTCTGGCATGAGCGAGCTTCGCCGACAACTGCGCGAAGCCGGGATTGCCATTTATGCCATTGGCGCCAACGAACCAACCAGCAGCAGTTGCACGCGGCTTTGCCATTTTGAAGCGCAAGCTCGATTGGAAAGTCTGGCTACGATGACCGGCGGCAATGCCTTCTTTCCGCATTCGACCGAAAGTTTGGAAAATGCCATGTCTCAAATCGCCACGGAATTGCGTCGCCAATACAGTTTGGGCTACGTCTCTTCTCAACCTGTTCAAGATGGAGCCTGGCGAGAAATCAAAGTGCGAGTTAATTCCGATTTTGTGAAAGAGAAAATTTCTGTGCGCGCCCGGGCAGGATATTTTGCTACGCCGTAGCACATTTTTAAGCATGTTTTGCTCAGCCGACCAAGTTGAAAATAAAAGATTAAAAGAATGTCTTTACAGACAGGTTTCAGTCAGTATAATGCCCATCGTCGTTGAACCCACATCCTCATTATCAAAGCATTTCGAACTAACGGTTTTTCTTTTGCCCAATCCCCGTACCGTAGTTCAAGCTTGTGCTTGAGAGCGAAACCAAATGTTGTTTTGGTTTGCGCCTCTCTTGTTCAGTATTTCCCCTAACTCCAAGAAGAAGTCCCCGGAAGTTTGATGTAGTCCATAGCAGTGTGCCCAACACTGTTACTCCGCGTAAATCATCCCTAGGGCATAGCTGCGTCCCAGAATGCGCATGCAGTAGCCATCCCCACGTCCGACCCCAGTAAATCGCAAAGGTTCCCCCTTATCCATACAACCAACGGGTAAGGACATATAGTTCTGCCTTCCCCTACGAGATTATTTCCGAGGTGCCAATGAAAAGTGGAAGTAAGACAAGGGTCACGATCAAATGGATTCTGTTGATCACAATCGTGTTTCAGCTTTACTCGCTGAATTTCAAATCAGGATTTAGCCTTCCAGGCAATATCTTCAATGAAAGCGTTGCTGCTGCTGTTGCGGCGGCGACTCCCGAATTACCAAGAGTTCTTCTCAACACAACGTATACGCCTCTGTCCGGGCCAGCGATTACGGTCAATTCCGGCGGAGACCTTCAAGCGGCGATTAATCAGGCTCAACCTGGAACTACCATTCTGTTGCAGGCCGGAGCGACATTCACAGGCAATTTCACGCTGCCGAACAAAACCGGAACAGGGTGGATCATCATTCGCAGTTCGACGCCGGATGCCAATTTGCCACAACCGGGCACGCGGATCGGGCCTCAAAACGCCAGTTTGTTGCCAAAGATTCTGACGCCAAACACGGATGCCGCCATTATGACTGCACCGGGCGCTCACAATTACCGGTTGATCGGATTGGAAATCGGCATTCAATCAGGAGTGGCACTGAATTATGGCATCGTCAAGCTTGGCGATGGTTCCGGAGCGCAAAATTCACTCAGCCAGGTTCCGCAGGACATCATCGTGGATCGTTGTTACATTCACGGAAATTCCACTGGCGACGTTTCGCGCGGGATAGCGCTGAACAGCGGACGCACTGCGGTGATTGATTCGTTTATTTCCGAATGTCACGCGGTGGGAATGGATACGCAAGCCATCTGTGGGTGGAATGGGCCGGGGCCGTTCAAGATCGTCAACAATTACCTGGAAGGAGCCGGCGAAAATTTCATGCTCGGCGGCGCTGATCCTTCGATCAGCAACCTGGTTCCTTCGGACATCGAATTTCGCAACAATCACGTTTACAAACCATTGCGGTGGAAAGTCGGCGAACCAACCTACGCCGGCATTCGATGGTCGGTCAAAAACCTGTTCGAACTGAAAAACGCCCAGCGCATCTGGATTGACGGCAACATCTTTGAAAACAATTGGGCGGAATCGCAAAACGGATTCGCCGTTATCTTGAAAAGCGTCAATCAGGATGGTTCCGCGCCGTGGTCAACAACCTGCGACGTGACGTTCACGAATAACATCATCCGTCACAGCGGATCGGGGATAAATTTATTGGGAACCGATCCGAGCCAGGCCGGCATTGTGATGAGACGGGTGCTGATTCGTAACAATCTGTTCGACGATATCAACGGCCCACGTTGGGGAAATGCCGATGGCAAATTTCTGCAGATTTGCGAGGCACCGGATGTCGTGGTGGATCACAACACTGCGATCCAGACCGGTGACGCGATCACAACCTACGGCTCAACAAGTTTGAATTTCGTGTTCACGAACAACATCCTCGCCCACGGCCCTTATGGTGTGAAAGGCGATGGCAAAGGAACCGGCAACGACACTCTGAACACGTATTTTCCCGGAGCGGTATTTAGCAAAAATGTATTGGTCAACGGCATTTCGTCGAATTATCCGGCGGGCAATTTCTTTCCTTCGGCGTTCAGTGCCGTTGGGTTCGTGGATCTGACAGGAGGCGATTATCGGCTTTCGACAACCAGCTCTTATCGCAATGCTGGAACGGATGGATTGGACATTGGTTGGTTATCCAGTGGGCAAGCGACACCTACGCCAACACCAACCGCAACTCCCACGCCGACGCCTGCTTTGGCAATTACAAACGTAATCGCATCATCCATTACGGCTTCGAGCGTAACCATCACCTGGACGACCAATCAGTTTGCAGACAGCCAGGTTGAATACGGAACGACTACCGGTTATGGACAGCAAACGGTTTTGAATCCGACGTTGTTGACCAGCCACGTGGAAATCGTCAGCGGTTTGGCGGCGAATACAACTTATAA
>JAEUQP010000141.1 GCA_016789645.1 Acidobacteriota bacterium
CACGGGGAAAGGCCAAACCTGATTTGCCCTATTTATCCCAGTGATCCCCGTGCTCCCCGTGGTTGACGAAATGAAGCCTCGGCTTAATCGCCGCTTTGATTAAGCTGGACAGCTTTGTACCCGCCCGCCGCGCGGTCTTTCAACCACCACAGCAAGAAGATGATAAACGGCACAATCGCCATCATCGCCACATACCGGAACGAAGGCCCGTCGCCGCCGACAGTGTCGCGAACTTTGCCCATATAAAAGATCACCAGCCCCAGTGCGAACTGGCCGACAAATCCCATCAATCCCATCGTGAAGGCTCCGCCCTGCGGGAAGCGTTCGGAAGTAATGCCCAGCATCGTCGGCCACATAAAACACACGCCGACGTAAAACACTGTCGCCGCAACATACGCGCCGGGCGCGCTTTGCACGTTGGACAGCAGGAACAATCCGATGGACGCGATGGCCACCGAAGCCACCATCATTCCAATCGGCGAAATTTTGTGCGCAATTGGCCCGGCGAAATACCGCAACACGAACATCAGCGCGGAGCCGTACACCAAAATCAGAATGCCGCTCATCTTGGCCAGATTGCCCAATACCGAAGCCACCATCTGTCCCGGAGCCAGTTCAATCGAAGCCGTGATCATCATGCAGAACATCAACAGCAAAAATGCCGGATTGGCGACGGTTTTGAACATCTCTTCGGTCGAAA
Source organism: Acidobacteriota bacterium (assembly GCA_016789645.1). GTDB lineage: Bacteria > Acidobacteriota > Blastocatellia > RBC074 > RBC074 > RBC074. The sequence continues at coordinate 701 of JAEUQP010000141.1, forward strand.
TTCCGGCAGCCATACGTTCGGTCAACGGGAATTTCTGTCCAAAAATCAGAAAACCATACGCCAGCGTCGGAATCAGGATGATGCCCAACTGCATTTTCCAGCCGACACCGGCCTGGCTCATGAAATATCCCAGCAAGCCACCGATGATCAGTCCGCCCGGCCACCAGGCGTGCAGCACATTCAGCTTATGCGTCTTTTCGTTCGGATACATCGTGGCGATCAGCGGGTTGATGACGGCTTCGACCAGTCCATTGCCAAACCCGGCCAGGAGCATGGAATACGTCATCACGGTGTAACTCGGAGCGGTCACGAATCCAATGACGCCGACGATGTGCAGCCCAAACGCCAGATACAGCAGATTCCGCATTCCCAATGCATCCAGCATCGGCGAAGCGACCAGGATCGAGGCGGCGAATCCGAAAAAGGCCATCGTCGAAATCCAGCCGTATTGCGAACGCGCTTCCGAAGCAACAAAGCCGGAAATGTTATCGGCAATAACCAAATCTTCGACGTTGCCGCGCAACGCAAAGATCATGGCCGTGACCACGAGAGAGAGGCAACTGGCTATAAAAAGCCTGCGCTGATTCATAGTGAATGTCTCCTTCAGCAAAAGGCAGCGAAAGCGCCCTTGGGGTTGAACTTCAAATTTGTCGGTTATCGTTGGCGGTGTTCCCGCCGGAGAAGTGGTTAAGCCAAACGCGGCGGATTATGCGTTGTGTGCCGGGAAAAGGCAAAAGTCGAAACGAGTTCTCGCCATTCGCCGTCAACTACTCTGACGGGCTATCATCTGCCCGCACATAATTTCCCGATCACAATCCGTAATGAGCGAAACAAACGCGTTCGTGATTCCACTCAATCAAGCGAGGTTCAAAACGATGAAAGCTCCGATTCGATTTTTGCGTCCGTTGACGCTTCTGATGATCTTCGGCCTGCTGTTTGGCGCAGCGGTCATGTTCCAAACTTCTACTTCTCAAGCCCAACAGGCGGCGGCGAGTAATCCGCTGGCTGGATTGCGCTGGCGCAATATCGGGCCGTTTCGCGGCGGACGTTCTGTCGCCGTCGCCGGTTCGGCTGCGCAACCGAATGTTTATTACTTCGGCAGCGTCGGCGGAGGCGTCTACAAAACCACAGACGGCGGCGAAAACTGGATTCCGGTTTCCGACGGCCAGCCCTTCGGCACCGGCACAGTCGGAGCCATCACCGTCAGCGAATCCGATCCAAATGTGGTGTACGTCGGCATGGGCGAAAGCTGCATTCGCGGCAATTTTTCGCACGGCGACGGCATGTATAAATCCGTGGACGCAGGCAAAACTTGGAAGCGCATTGGCCTGGAAGATTCGCGCATCATTGGCCGTATCAAAGTCCATCCGAAAAATTCTGATCTGGTGTATGTCGCCGCGATGGGACACGCAGCCGGAACCAACGATCAGCGCGGCGTGTTTCGCAGCAAAGACGGCGGCCAGACCTGGCAACGCGTGTTGTTCAAATCGAACAAAGCCGGAGCCGTTGATTTGACGATGGACGTCAACAATCCGAACGTCTTGTTCGCTTCGATCTGGGAAGCCAAACGCACGCCCTACAGCTTGGAAAGCGGCGGCGCGGACAGCGGGCTTTGGAAAACGACTGATGGCGGCGACACCTGGACGGACATTTCGCGCAATCCCGGAATGCCAAGAGGAACGCTGGGACGCATTGGCGTTGTCGTTTCCCCCGCCAATTCCGAACGCGTGTACGCCATCGTCGAAGCGGAAGAAGGCGGCGTGTTTCGCTCCGATAACGC
>JAEUQP010000142.1 GCA_016789645.1 Acidobacteriota bacterium
GCTGCGCTACGCGATGAGCTTGCCGGTGGCGACGACGATCAGCGGCTTTTTGTCGTCGGCGACGTTGCAACAAAATCTGGCGGTTGCGCGCAACTTCCAGCCGATGACTGCTGACGAAATGCAGGCATTGCGAATGCGCTGTGCCAAAGCGGGCGGCGATGGACGGTACGAACTTTACAAAGTCACAGCCAAACATGAAGGGCCGATTGGTCGCGCGCAGCATGGATTTCCCACCTTTGAAGAAGTGCGAGGATAAGACGTGAAGCCTGAAGACTGGATCATTGTCGGCGTAGCGTTTTCAACCTTTGCAGTGTTCATTCTGGCCGAATGGCTGGTTTGGCGATGGCGCGGCGTCAGAAAGTACGACGCCAAAGATTCGCTGGCCAATTATTCGCTGGTGGCGATGCAGTTCTGGCTGGGCGTGGCGGGCAAAGCACTGTTCATTGTCACGGCGCTGGACTGGATTCAGCAGCGTGGGTTGCAGCTTGTGCCGGAAACCTGGTGGGCGGGCGTGATTCTGTTTTTTGGGGTTGATCTTGGCTATTACTGGTTTCACCGGCTCAGCCATCGTGTGCGGTTTCTGTGGGCGATTCACGAATCGCACCATTCGTCAGAGCTGATGAACTTTTCGGTCGCGCTGCGCCAACCTCCGCTGGAACCGTGGGTAGACTGGCCGTTTTTTATCGCGCTGGCCTGGGTAGGATTTTCGGCACATGCCATTTTGACGATGTATGCGTTCAATCTTTTTTTATCAGTTTTTCGTTCACACGGAACTGATTGGCAAACTGCCACGCTGGGTGGAATGGTGGCTGAACACGCCTTCGCATCACAGAGTGCATCACGGTACGAACCCAGAATACATTGATCGAAATTATGGCGGCGTATTGGTGATCTGGGATCGGTTGTTCGGTTCGTTTGCGCCGGAAATCGCATCGGTCAATTATGGCGTGCTGCATCCGGTGACGTCGCATAATCCGTTTTTCGTCGGCTTTCATTTGTGGGCGGATATCGTTCGGGACGTGCTGCAACCGTCTTCGCTGATGACCAAGCTGAAGATGATTTTTGCGCCGCCAGGTTGGGCGGACGAGCACCGTCGGCGAATCGGTTGAGGTCAGGTTACGTTCAAATCCGTTGAGGAGGAATTTCAATGGCTGAAACGCGCACTCGCGATCTGTGGGACAAGATAGACATTCTGGCCAAAATCATGACGCCGGTTGTGCTGTTTACATTTGGCACGCTGTACAACATGCACCAGACCAGGATTAACGAAGCACAAAAGGCTTCGGATCGTGTGGCGTCGCTGGTCAAAAGCCTGAGCAGTCCGAATATCGAAGAGCGAAAAACAGCGTTGGCATTGTTGAATTACGAAAAATCCAAACATCCCGGAGCGGTGCCGGACGATTTGCTGACGAACATTTTGCCTGCGCTGGTGCAACTGGCGAAGTCGGAAAAAGATGCCGATGTCGCCAAAACTGCCGAGAAGTTGGCGAAAGATGTGGTGTCAAATGTAGAGCCGGGTTTGGTGACTGCGGTTCAGAATCAGGTGGCCGATGATCCGGGGCGGATTTTCATGCACATTCTGGACGAAGGGCAACGCAGCGATGCGCGACGCATTGCCGGCCAGTTGGAAGACAAAGGATATTACGTGCC
>JAEUQP010000162.1 GCA_016789645.1 Acidobacteriota bacterium
ATTCCCTACCGTATAGTGCGCGCTCAATTTTAGACAGCCCAATTAGTTGTGGTATCTCGTTTAGCTTCCCTGAGGCGGTAAAATCTTTTCATGCTTAGGATCGAAAAATTATCCCTGCAAGGTTTCAAGTCATTTTGCGACCCGACTGAAGTTGTTTTTGACCTCGAAGGCATCACGGCGGTCGTGGGGCCGAATGGGTGCGGCAAGTCCAACGTAGCGGATGCCATCAGCTGGGTCATCGGCGAACAGCGCGCCAAGGCTTTGCGCGGAGCCAAAATGGAAGATGTTATCTTCCAGGGCAGCCGCAATCGCCAGGCGGCGGGAATGGCCGAAGTCATGTTGACGATGGTCGTGCAGGAAACCTTTGAAATTCGCGGCGAAGCCACCGCCGCAGACGCGGAAAAGCATGCAGCCGAAGCCGCTGAAAAAGCAGCTCAAGCCGTCGAACAAGCCGAGGCTTACCAGGCAGAATTAGAAGCCGAATCTCACCCGCAACCATCTGAGGGCGAATCAGCCCTTGAAATTTCACTAGAAGCTTCGCCTGACGAAGCAGGTGAACCGCAATCACCTACGGCGGAAACTCATCCGGCAGTTCAGCAAGCCAAAAAACGTCGCAAAACAAACGCGACATCCGGGATCAAGGTTTTCCATGAAGGCGAGCGCATTGTCGTCGGTCGCCGGTTGTACCGAACGGGCGAAAGTGAATATGAGTTGAATGGTCGAGCTTGTCGCTTGCGCGACGTGCAGGATTTGTTCGCCGGAACAGGACTTGGTGGTGCTCATTACGCAATCATTGAACAAGGCCGCATTGGTCAGGTGTTGTCTGCCAAGCCGATGGATCGGCGCGGGTTGATCGAAGAGGCTGCGGGCATTTCAAAGTTCAAAATGCGCCAGCATTCGGCGGAATTAAAGCTGGAAGCGTCGAAGCAAAACCTGTCGCGCGTAACAGACATCCTGGCCGAAATTGAGCGTCAGCAGAATAGTTTGCGGCGGCAAGCCGGACGCGCTCGCCGGTATCAAAAATTCCGGCAGGAAATGCGCGACCTAATGCGGGCAGTATTTGTTGTGGATTTCCGCAACCTGTCGCAAACGCTCGACCAACTGGAAACCGCCCTGGAAACCGGTTCGGCTCGCGAAACGGAAATCGCGGGAACCATCGCCCAGTTGGAAGAGGAACAAGCCGTCGCAGCGCAGTCCGCTCGAAACGCCGAAGAACAGTTGAACGAAACGCGCCAGCTTGCCGCCGATGTCAATCTGGAAGCGGAACGTGCGCGGCAACAACACAATTACCTGACGCAGCAACTTCAATCTTTGGGAGCGCGAGCGGGACAATTTGCCAAAGATCAGGCTGCGATTGTTGAGCGGACAGATTTCATCACCAAAGAATTAACCCGGCTGCGAGGCGATTTGCAGCAGATCGAAGTCGAGATCAACACCGAAAGCAAAGCGTTGGCCGACGCCGAAAACGAACACCGGCTTCAAACCGAACAAGACGCCGAAGCGGACAAACGACTCGAAGAAGCGCGCAAAGCCGTTTACGAAAATGCCACTACGTTGGAACGCTGGCGGCAGTTGAAACGGCAATTCACAGAATCGGTCGATCGTTGCGAAGCTCGGTTGAAAGGTCTAGCAACCGAGCGCGACCGAGCCGCCGCTCAAGCCGAAACTGCTCGCAAACAACATGAAGAACTGTCTCTCACAGTTGAAGAAATCACGCAGCGACAGCTTCAGGTTGGCGAAGAACTGGCGACAACGACCTCAGAACTTTCCCTGGATCGTCGCTCACGGGATGAAAAACAAACGCGGCTGACCAATCTGCAACGCGAGCTAACAACGGTTGAGCAGCGCTTGAAATCCTTGATCCAGCTTCGCGAACAGCATTCGTATTTTTCCGAAGCTGTGCAGGCAATTTTCAACCATACGCGAAACGGCAATTCGCCCAAGTTCCGCACCATGGGAACCCTGGCGGATTTCGTCAAAGTGTCGCCGGAATATGAATCTCTGGTGGAATTGTCTCTGCGCGAAGAATTGCAGTTCGTCGTCGTGCCAAGTTTCGACGACGCACTCCAGGCAATTGAATTTCTGAAATCCGAAGGCGCGGGTCGGGCGACCTTTCTCGTCATCAACCAGAATTCCCACCATGACACTACGCATTCGCTGAATGGAAACGGAAACGGCAACGGCCATCAAACCTTGGGAACACTGTTAGGACTTCGCCCGGAATTTTCCGAAGCATTCCGCTTTGCCATGCCCAGCTTGTCCAACGCCAAGATCGTCAGCGACGCCAGCGAAGCCGTGACAGCTTCCATCGCGCAAAACGGCAACGCTCACACTGCGATGATGTTGGCCAAAACTGGCGAACGAGTCATTGGCGGTCGTTTGATTACAGGCGGCGGCGGCGAAGGCACCGGATTGGGCGTGTTGGCGCTTAAACGTGAAATTTCCGAACTGACTGAAAAACTCAATGCGCTGGCGGTGGAAGTCGAAACCATCGAAACCGAGCTTGAAGAAATCAAAGTCAGAATCGCCGAATTTGAGGAAGATCAGCGACGGTTGGACGCCGAACAGCGGCAGATCGAAAAACAACTGGCCGTTCAGCGAGAACAGTTGCAACAACTGGCGCGCGAGCTGGAACGATCCACAACACACATTCGGGTTGTGGAACAGGAAGCCGCTCAGGTTGAAGAAGAACGGACGGATTTTCAGGCCAAGCTTCAACACGCCGCACAACAAACCGAAGAAGCCGAGCAAGTGCGTGCCAACGCCGAGCAGATCGTCAACCAAGCGCAAGCCGAACTGGCTGATCTTCGACGCGCGGCAGAAGAGCGCGTTCAGGTTCTTTCCTCTCGCCGTGCGGAATTCGCCACCAAAACCGAACGACGACGCGGACTATCCAACGATATTCGCCGGTTGGAAAACGAATCCAGCGATCTAACGAATCGGATGGAACGCACTCGTTTCGAAGCCATCGAAACCGAAGAACAATCCGACACCGTACAAACGACGCTGGTGAATACCACTGAGCAATTGCAATCGTTGATCGCTCAACAGCAAGTTCACGCTGCTGAATTGGAAAACAAAACGGTGACATTGGCGGCGGCGCGCAATCGTCTGGAAACGCTCGACGCGCAACTTCGCCAATTGCGCGATTCATCCACGCAAGCCCGCGAAGAGCGCGCTCAGAAAGAAATCGAACGTGCCAAATTGACCAGCGGCCTGGAGCACTTGATTCAAGCCTGTCACGCCGAACTCGGTGAAAACATCATCGAAATCTGCGAACGGTTGGAGCAAAATCGAAAGACGATTGAAAGCTCGCCTCAGATTTCAGACGGTGAATCAATGGAAAGCGCCGAAGCGTCTCCCACGCTCCAATTGCCGCCGCAGCCTGATTCATTATCAGCCGCTGGCGACGAATCGGACGAAGAAACCGACGAAGATTTGACGCTTGCCGACGATTTCGAGATTTCCTTCTGGCAGGTTCCTGATGATTTCAATTTGGAAGTAGCCAAAGCCCGGTTGGAGGAATTGCGCGCCAAGATTGATGCGCTGGGTCCGGTCAACATGATGGCGTTGCAGGAATTGACCGAAATTGAAGAACGGTTCGAATTTTTGAACACGCAAAAGACCGATATCGAAAAAGCCATCGCCGACACGCAGGAAGCGATTGCCGAAATCAAGAAACGGTCGCGCGAACGATTCGTCGAGGCTTTCCACGCGATCAACGCCAATTTCAAAACGATGTTTGTCGAATTGTTCGGCGGCGGTCAGGGTGAAATGCGGTTGATTGACGAAACCGATGTGCTGGAAAGCGGCATCGAAATCATCGCTCAACCGCCTGGGAAACGGCTTCAAAACGTGTTGCTGCTGTCCGGCGGCGAAAAAGCCATGACCGCGATGGCGCTGGTCTTGGGCATTTTCAAATATCGCCCCAGCCCGTTCTGCCTGCTGGACGAAGTGGACGCGCCGTTGGACGAAATGAACATCGGACGGTTTTCTGACAAGATTCTGGAGATGAGCAACAACACCCAGTTTCTAGTCATTACGCACGCCAAACGCACGATGGAAGCCGCCAGAACGCTTTACGGCGTGACGATGGAAGACCCTGGCGTTTCCAAATTGATCTCAGTCAAATTGTCCTGACCGCGCTCTTTGTTAGCCACGACGCTAACCAATAAATCGGAGATTCAATCAACATCGGCCATCAACCGATTGACGCTTTCGCAATCGGTTGATGGCCGAATGTAATTTTTGAGTCCCCTGATACCCGACAAATAAATTTCTGAATTCTTCCTCAGTTTTCTTGCCTCTACAGGGGACGGTGGCATAATCCGCCGTACAGCACTCAGGTAGTTCGCCGTTCGGTGAACTTGAATAATGACATTTACGCAAATAACAGATCTAGGAGTACACCGTGATTGTCAGTCCAGTCTATCTACCAACTCAATCAGTAGTTGAGCAAGCAAGTCCTGCTGAGATGCGTATCGTGTCTGCTGGATTTTCTCGCCTCGAATTGTCAGCAAATGCCTTTCCTGTAGTAAAAGTTTTCGGGCAAGCCCCCATTGTCCCCGTTGAAGTTCAACACCCTCCTCAGGAGAACCATGCCGAGGTGGCAACTGTGGGAGACCAATCCCAAACTGACACCAAGGCAAAAGCGGAGCCGGGCCAAGCTCAAACTGGCGATCAACCGGCCAAAAAACCGCAGCGCCAACCGTTCTGGGAACGTGTATTCAACATCGCTCCGGTCCAGGAGCGATTGGAAAAGGCATTAACGAAAGACTGGAAATTTACGGAAGTTCGGCCTCGCCAAATCGAATGGCTGATGTCGGAAGAGGGCGAAGAAGCGCGGATCTTTTTCCTGTCGGGAACGAATGCCCGCCAGTATCAACGACTGGTCAAAGACTTTGGATGCGGGTTTGAATCTCGAAATGGCAAGGTAGTAGATGATACGCTGGACACGCTCAGCGAATATGGCCCTGAACTCCTCGAAAAGTATTATGTCCTGGTGCAAAACCGGGAACTCATCAAACGGTATTACGCAGGCGTCTTTCGGGATGGTCGCATTGGAACCCAATCGCTCATCAAGATCGGCGGTTCGATGTGGTTCGGACCTTTCGCTGCGCCCAAGTTCAAACAATACGCCGGCATACTTCGCAGCCGGTTTCAGATTCCGGATCACGTGATTGGTCCAATGCTGGGCAGCGTTGGCGATTCATTCTGGTTGCCCAAAGTTTTATTCCGCCGCACCGGGCCGGAAGATTTCCGACAGGTGTTAAGCAAAATCGCTCCGACTACTGAAAATTCAGCCAATGCCTTTGCGCCAACCTTGCAGTTGCTGGTCATCGGCGAAGAACACAAAATTCCATTCAATACGCTGATTGCGTTTTTGGATAACCTGAAACTCGAACCCAAGGATTTCGGCGCGTTCAGTGCCATCGAATACAACCTGGGTGTGTATCGGCTGGCGGATGAAATCAAATGTCCAACCTTCGCTCACTTCATTCGGCGAGTGTTGGACGAGTACGGTTCCGGCATCAATCAGGAATCCGCGCGGCACTTCATTCTGTCGTTCCGCGAGTTCAAGGACAATGCAGAATCACTCGACGCATTGCTCTCGCCGCAATACGCCGAAACCAAAGCCTTTTTGAAGAGCGTCGGCACGGTTTCAACCAATGTCTGGAACATGCAGCGCATCGCCATCCTTTCGCAGACGCTGACGCCGGAAAAACGAGCCAAAATCACACGAATGGCACGTGAACTTGCCATTGAACTGACTGTGGCCGACATCATGTTTTTGGCCGACATCTCCGATAACGAAGCAGAAACCAAACTGTTGCTGGATCGCAAAGCGTTGATTGCCGGAGTCAAAGACATTCCGATCGACCGCATTGTCGAACGCAGCCATAACGATCTGGTTAAAGAACTGGAACGCGAAATTGACCAGGCCAACAGCAACGGCCTGTTTCGTACGGTTCGCAAATTGCGAAACATGATTAACCAGGAAAAGCAGGCGTATACCGAACGAGTCGAACCGGACAAACTGACTAACATTCAACTCAGCCGGTTGATGATCTTCCATCGTTCGATTGGCGTTCCGGGCTTTTTAGATACAGTGGGCTGGAACGTTTCGCTTGATCTGCAGAACGACCGCAGCGAAGGCGGCGGTTATCTGGGTTACGACAAGGATATGGCGATGGTGACGATGATTGCCGGCCAGCCCGGCGATAATCGTGCTTATCGGCCTATCAACCTGCATCGCGCTCCGGCATCTCTGGCCTTGTTTCACAACCACGCATTCAAGGATACCTTTGCGCAACAATATCTCGGCTTTTTCAAAAAGATGATTCCCTTCTTGCCGAAAAACCAGAACAAGGACAAGTTCGCTGGCCCTAGCGGATGGGTGGGAGCCAAAAAAGGCGACATCACAGCCGCTGCCGAATCCGAACTTCCGTCGTTCATCATTACCAAGATCGGTTATCCGCAAAATCCTGACGGCACCAAGGACAAGAAAAACCTGCTCGTAAATTTCGACTGGGTGATCGTGGATCGCCAATCCGGCGAAGCGATCCGCACCGATCGTGGCGTGTACACGGTTCCTTATTACGGAGACGACCAGCTTGGCAAATTGACCTGGCCGTCGAAAAAAGAAATGAGACGACGAGAAAAAGAACGGCGGGAGAAATGCCCGCCAGGGTATATGCAAAAAGCCGAAGCCAAATAGGCTTTGCAATTCCGAAGCTGGCGCGAGTTGATGCTCACGCCAGCTTCAAATGTTTTGACACTCACCAGCTCAATCGAATGACGATCACTCTCCATTCCTGACTGTTTATGACATCAACCATCGGTCGAGGAAATTCCAGGCTTTCCGACGAACGTCTGGCGGAAAGTCATGTCCGGAATCCGGGTACACCGCAAACAGTTTGTCTTTGGCGTTGAATACCTGCTCGTAAATTGGTTGAGCGGCGTTGACACAATCTTGCACGCCGGAAACTTCGAAGTTGCCATCGCGCAGCGGCGCATTGATGAACAACGGGCGCGGAGCCAGCGCCACCAGCAATTCGGGAAAATCGAACGGAATCCGATTGGGATCTTTTCCGTATTTTTCAGCAATCAACGGCATGTATCGAATGCCTGCCCAGCCTGTTAAATCGCCGTTGTAATACTTCTTCGCTGAGGTGAAGCCGCAGCTTGTCACCATCGCCTTGATGCGTTGATCGAAAGCCGCGACAAACAACGTGTTATGCCCACCCAGCGAATGCCCAATTGAACCAATTCGCTTGTCGTCCACCATCGGCAACGATTGCAACAGATCAATAGCTCGCATGTGGTTGACGATGCCTTTCATCGTGCAACTGACGTAACCATTTTGGTAAGGATCAAAGGTGTTTTCACCGAGGTACGGATAATCCGGCGCAATGCAAACGTAACCGCGTTCGGCCAGTTCTTTGGCGTAATGGAGATTCGCGCTGCCGCCCAAACCCGCCGGTTCGCCTTTGCCGATTTTGATTGTCTGGTGCAGGCACAACATTGCCGGAGCGCGACGCTTGCGATTTTTGGGAATCAGCAGATACGCCATCACCCAATCCTCATGCTCTGCCAGATACTTGATTTTCATGCGGGTGAATGCGCCCAAATCTTCTTTGCCGAGTTCCTGAAACGGAACCGGTTCACGTTTCATCTTGGGCAAAGTTCCCATCACCAATTGCATGCCATACAGGATTTGCTTTTGCGCTCGTTGCCAATCTGCGCGGGTTTTGATTGCCGAAAGGTCTGGCCGGGTTTGCGCGAACGCTTGGCCGAACCAGGAACTTGTCAGCCCGCAAGCTGACAAGCTCAAAAATGTTCGTCGGGTCAGATCGTCAAGGTTTCGCATCTGTGCATCTCCGAAGTTAGGTTTTATAATCGCGGCTCTCAAATCCATTCGCTCGGAAGGAAAATCGAAATGAAAAAACTTGTGCTCGTTGTTTCCAGTTGTCTGCTTGGGTTGGCGTTGTACTCGACCTCGCCCGTTTCAGGCAATACTGTGGATAAGACTTCGGTCAATTTCACCAAACACATTGCGCCGATTTTTCAGAATCGCTGCGAAGAATGCCATCGCGCCGGAGCCATCGCCCCGATGTCACTGGTGACGTATGAAGACGTCCGCCCGTGGGCAAAAGCGATCAAGGAAAAAGTTGTCAGTCGCCAGATGCCACCGTTTCACGCTGCCGGAGCGATTGGCCGTTACGATCACGATCCGCGATTGACCGATCAGGAAATCGCGACCATCGCCAAATGGGTGGATGGCGGAGCCGCCAAAGGAAATTTGAAAGATATGCCTGCGCCGAAAACCTGGAAAACCGGTTGGACCAACGGCCAACCTGATTTGATCCTGACGGCGAAAAAAGCCTTCACGCTGAAAGC
>JAEUQP010000190.1 GCA_016789645.1 Acidobacteriota bacterium
CCCGCATCGAAATTCCAGAACCCAGGACCACGAAACGCATTGCGCGCAGTCATGTTCGCCGGGTACGGGCCGACTTCCACGCCGCCGGAAACGTCTGTGAAATTGCTTGGGCTTTGATTGCTCAGGTTGATCAGTTTGAAGCGGTTAGGATCGCCCGTGTCAATCAGATCGCCCGGTTTGGTTTGCAGCGAACCGGTCGGAACCAGTCGCAAACAAACGGTGATGGCATTCGTGCAATCAAAGACTGTAAAGGGCGATCCCGTGTTGGCCGTGATGATGCCGTTGAATGACCAGCCATCCACCAACTGACGCAACGCGCCTTTGGTGTTTTTGCCAAACGGAACTTCCCAATTGAATCCTGTCGTGAACGTGTGGCGATTGTCGAAATCGGCATAGCCGTAATCCAGATCAGGATTGAACGGATCGAGCAAGCCCAGGTTGAAATTGTTGGTGGATTGGCTGAACGTCGAACTCAGGTTGTCGCGCGCCACGCTATACCGATATTTCGCCGTGATGCCTAATCCGCTGTCGCGGAAATTGTTGCTGTCAATCGAAACGATCATCGCGTTGAACTGCGATTTGCCGCCATTCGCACGTGAATTGATGTTTCCATATTGGCCGTTCAAACGGCTGACCGTTCCGCCGATTGCCGGAGGACGGTTGGCGTTGCTGTTCAGGTAAAACGGCCCGTACCCAGTGCGGTTGTAATTTTCCAGCGAATACAGTTTTTTGCCGGTTGAACCTGTGTATTCGACGCCGACGATTGTGCGGCTGGTCAATTCACGTTGGAATCCCACGCTGTAAAAATGCGAGTACGCCGTGACGATGTCCGGACGAACCCAGCGTAAACTGACAACCGGCAAAATCGTTGAACCGGTAGTACCGGCCAACGGTCCAGCATTGCTCAATGTTATGGGAATGGAAGGAACATCCGTTCCCGCCAGCAACGAAACCACGCCGTAATTGGGCGGATTCTGAATGACGTTGAACGTGACGTTGCCGAAATTGCGTTCGTAGCCAATGCCGTACCCACCACGCAGGCTGGTTTTGCCATCGCCAAACACATCCCACGCAAACCCGACGCGCGGAGCGAAGTTGTTCAAATCCTTTTGCCACAATCCGCCGACCGAACTTTCTTTGGCCAGTTGAACTTTGCCATTACGAATTTGCTCTTGAATTGAATTGCCCGAACCGAAGTAGAAGTTGGAATCTTTCTTCGGGTCTTTGTTGTGCTGAACGCCATAGTACTCATACCGAAGTCCCAGATTCAGTGTGAGACGCGGTCTGATGCGCCACGAATCGTTCACGTACAACGCGAAATCGTGATAGCGATTGCTGCGTGTGAAATCAGGAGGGCCAACCGGCAAGGTCAGAGTGTCGCCGGGGAATTTGCCCTGCGGGAAAACAGCCGCCTGGAAAATCGTCAACTGACCAAGCACAAAGTTGTTCAACCCGCCAGCGACGTTTGCTCCCAATTGCTGAGTGGCATTTTGAAAAGCGCCAAACGCGCGGTTGTCTTGAATGTACACGTACTGGCCGCCAAACCGAAGTTGATGCTGGCCTTTGTTCCAGTTCATGTCCTCGGCAACCTGGCCGATGTTTTGTGGGCCGCCAAACGGAATCGCGTTACCGGGTGTGAATTGCGAATACCCCGGCAGCGAAACGTTGAATCCGCGAATTCTGGCCGTGCCGCCAGTCAGATACAGCGTCGGGCTGACGGGCTGTTC
>JAEUQP010000201.1 GCA_016789645.1 Acidobacteriota bacterium
ATTGCGCAAAATCACGTTCCGCGAAAGTTGGGGCAAAGCTCAAACCGACGCCGAACGGCAAAAAACGCTGGCCGAATTCACCAAAGAAAATTCCGACCTGAGCGAATGGGCGCGTTCGTTTACGACCGCGAGCGGCAATGCTTCGGCGTTGAATGTTGCCGAACTTCGATTTGACGCGGCGAAGCTGGCCAATGCGCCCACAACGGGCGAAACGATCTTTCCGAAAACTGCGGTCAGTTATGTGATGGCGCCGAATCTGGCCGGGACGCTGGAACGGTTTGACGCGGCTTTGTCCGGTGTGCAGATGGGAACCGTGCGCGACCAGATGACACTGGGGTTGGTGCTGAAAATTTTGAAAACGACGCTGGCGGATAAAACCGGCGTCAGTTCAACCGGCGACGCTTCGTCGGCCACGGGCGTTGATCTGAAAGCGCCGATTTCGATGGCGAACTGGGCGGGAGAAGATTCCGGCAAAGTGTTCGATCCGCGTTCGGCCATTGTCGCCCGCGTAACTGACCGCGCGCGGTTTGAGCGATTGTTGTTGACCTATCAGGATCAACTTGGCGACCTGAACAGCTTCACGGTCGTAGTGGCTGCGTTGTCGCGGTTTGCCGGATTGATTCCGGCGGCTGTGCCGGTGGCATTTGCAGCCGTGACTTCGGACGAAGCGCGCAACGCCATCTCCGGCAAATTGCCGATTTCCGGCGCGCGTCCGGTTCCGTCGCCGATCAAACCGTTTGAATGGGTACGACGGGAAATGCTCGGCGGATTGCCCGTGACCGTGTTCGACAAACCGACGATCAATGCCAACGGTGGCGTTTCGTGGGAAAGCATCTGGCTGGCTTACTTGGGCGAAACGGCGATTGTCGCTTCGTCACAATCGGCGCTGGCGGACGCGCTTCAAACTGCCGCCGGAACGAAACCGGCGATTGTTGAATCGGCTGGTTTTGCCCAATCGCGACGTGAACAAGGCGAAATCGTGTTTTTCAGCGACCTCAAAGGCATTTTGAAAGTCGCCGACGCGGACAACGAACTGGCCGGAGATGAATTCGTCGGATCGCTGTTGAAAGCCTTTGGCGCGGAAAGCGGCGCATTGCGATTGACGGCGAACTCATGGGAAACGGTGTTCAACATTGCGCTGGCCGACAATCAATTCACAGGCAGTTTCAAACCCTTTCGCGCTGATTCGCTGGCGGTACCGCGCGACCTGTTGCCCGCCACCACGACACTGTTTGCGGGCGCCGTCGTTGATCCGGCCAAATTGTTTGGCGCGATGAAAAAAATGTCCGCCGAATCCAATGTCAAAACCGTGTTCGCCACTCAGGAGATTGACGACGCGTTTGAAAAGCAAATCGTGCCGGAAATGCAGGGCGAAATCGGCGCGGCAATCCTCAGTTTCAAACCGCTGTATGACAACGGCGACTGGCCTGCCATCGTGGTCGCCGCACGATTGAAACGCGGCGCGCTGGCCGATGCCATGAAATCCGGCAAGCTGTTTCCCAAATTGAAGCGGTTGGAAAAAGTGGCGGCCTTCGGCTCTCCGGTGGTGTCGCTGGACAAAGACGAAGAATCGTTTTTCGTCGCCGTCACGGGTGAATACCTCTTGCTGGCCGACAGCGTCGAAACATTGAAGCAGTTGGAAACGGAAACAAAAAACAAATTTTCGACTTCGCGGGATTTCGTTCGTTCGCTGCAAACTTCGCCGGAAAGCGTCACGCTGTTTGCGACGTACAATCTGCAAGCAGCCTTTGCCGAAGCCGCTCAGGTCATCAGCGCAGGCGAATCGCAGCAGATGCTGCCGTTCATCAGCGCGCTGGTGAACGCGTTTCACAGCCAGCGAGTATTTTTCACGTCCGACAAAAACGGATTGCGCGGCAGTTTGTCGGTTTCCTTTGACCGCGAAGGCCGGTACGTCGTGGGCGATCTGGCGGCTCGGTCGGGCGAATTCGATGTCGCCAACGCTTCGATTCGTCCCAAAGGATTGAGCGTGATTGAATCGCCGCTGGTCGAAGCCATGACCTTGCGAGTTGCCGCCAAACAGCCCGACGTGGCGCAACGCGTGCGCGACGATCTGGCGAAATTCCCCTGGCAAAAAATCGAATCAGCAACCGGTTCCAGTGTCGTGGTCACCACCAGCGCCCGCCGCATCCCTGAAATCCTGACCGTGAAATTGCCTGTCACCGGCGCGGAATTCGCGCCAACGCTGGCGGCAACGCCGCAGATCAATTCCAACGCGCCGCAAATCATCGAACTCGGAAAACAGATCGCGGGAAAAGACAACGACGGGCGCAGCGTCGCGCGCAAAATTGGCGAATGGACGTACCGCAATCTGAAATGGAAAAAAGTCGAAAGCGACGTGGTGGACACACTGGCTTCGCGCGAAGCCGATTGCCTGGAACACGCGGAATTGTATGTCGCGTTGGCGCGTTCGCTGGGATTGCCTGCGCGCGTGGTGACCGGAGCCGCGTTGAGCGGCGGCGCGTTTGGCGCTCACGCCTGGGTGGAAGTGTATTTAGGCAAATGGGTCGAACTCGATCCAACCTGGGGGTTGATGGATCATGTGGACGCCACGCATCTGCGCTTTGACGGCGACGCCTTCACCAGTTACGCGATGCTGAACCAACTCGAACTGGAAATCACTGCCGCGCGCCGAACGGTGGCGGAGTTTCAGCGCGATCCCATTCGGCTGGTCAAAGAATTCAGCCTGGATGAATCGAAACGCGAACTGGCCTTTGATTTGTCGCTGACCGTCGAACACACGCTCGGCGCTGAACGCTGGAACCAGTTGGACGATAAACAACGCAACGCCGTCATCAAGGCCTTTGAACGCACCGTCGCCGGAATGTGGGACACCTGGAACCCGGAATTTGACGAACCTGTCCGCGTCATTCGCAACCAAGCCAAAAGCGATCAAACCGTGCTGACCCTTTTGCGCGGCGAAGTGATGTTGCGATTGACGCTCAGCCGCCGCGATGGCGCGTGGTTTATCGCAGAGCACGAAATCGTGGATGACGCGCTGGCGGAATTCGCCGACGCGCTGAATGGTGCATTGAATCCGGCGACGCGGCGCGGCGTGATTTATGAAACGTCGCTGGATGCCGCGATGAAACAGGTCGAACGGTTGATCGCCGCCGAAGGCGAAAAACCCGAATTGCTGTTGCTGAAAGTTCGTGTGTTGGATTCGCAGCAAAACCACGAAATGCTGGAAAAGGCATTGAAGGAAGCGGGAGACACCGAAAAGAAAGCGGCACAACCGCCACAATCCACGGCCGCAGCGCCAGGGCCTGCTACTCCGCCCGTGGATCGTGCGGTGGAATTGTTGAAAGAAATCACCAAACGTTGGCCCAATTTCGCTCCGGCTCACCTGGCGCTGGGACGCGAATTGCTGACTCCGTTTGACGAAGAGGCGCTTTCGCCGCTCAGCCAGGATGCCGAACAAGGCATCGCTGCGTTGCAACGATACGCGCAGCTTGTGCCCGATGATCCGCGCGTCTGGCGAGAACTGGCGCAGGCTTATGAACAACTGGAAAAACCCGTCGAAGCCGAAGCGGCGTATCGCTCCGCCATCGAACGCGACCGCAGTTATCTGGATCATCATGCGGCGCTGGTGAATTTCCTGCTCGATCAGCAAGAACCCGCAAAAGCCAAAACGGCGTTTTCTCAAATGCTGAAAGTCGCCGCCGAACAGGATGCGATTGATGAAGCATTTGAATACCTGAACGACGAGGAAGGTTTCGATCCCGATTCGGCCAAATTGCGCGAAGACCTGTTGCTGGCGTTTCCGAAAGAAATCGCCGCCAGCCAGTCGGCGTTGCGGTTGTTGGCGAATTTGCAAGAAGCGCAAAACAAAATTACCGAAGCGATCAAAACCACGCAGCGCGCCATCGCTCTGGAAGCGACTGTCGAAGATTACGAATCGCTGTCGCGGCTTTATCGCCAGCAACGCCGGTTCACCGAAGCGCTGGCCGCCGCCAATCAGGCGTTGAAATTGGACGACACGGCCACTTACATACAATTCGAGCGCGCGTGTTCGCTGGCGCAACTGGGTCGCAAACGCGAAGCCATTGCCGCGTTGAAGCTCATGGTTGACGCAGAACAACCCGCCTTGTTCGATGCGGACGATCCGGATCTGCAACCGCTGGCGGCAATGCCTGAATTCAAGGCGCTCAAAGAGAAGATGAAGGCGCCGGTCGGCAACGAAGCTCCTGCGAAAGAGGAGAAAAGGCAAAAACCAGATGAATCGGCCAAACCGATTAAACAGGAGAACTGATGGTTGACGAGCGCGCCTGTTGCCTGACGCGCAAAATTTGTTAGCATCTGACTGCGAGACGTAAACGTTTTTCCGAAGAATCAACGATGCCGAATTTCGATCCACATTTGGGCACGGATGTCCTGACTGAAAGCCAGCAAAAGCTGCAGAAGCCTCCGCTGTACAAGGTGCTATTGCACAACGACAACTACACGACGATGGAATTCGTCGTGCAGGTTCTGATGGAAATCTTTCATCATTCGGAAAACGAAGCGATTCGTATCATGCTGCAGGTTCACAATCAGGGCGTGGGCGTCGCTGGAATTTACACGTTTGAAATCGCTGAAACGAAAATCGCCAAAGTCACCGCATTGGCTCAAGAATACGAATATCCACTGCTTTGCACGCTGGAAGAAGAATGAATTTCAATTGATAGCTGATAATTGACAACGGACAGTTTCGACGTCCTTCCTCGATTATCAAGTGTCAATTTTCAATTACCAAAATGATTACCAGAGAATTACAAGCCACCCTTACCCTGGCTGCCAACGAAGCAATCAAACGTCGCCATGAGTTTTTGACGCTGGAACATTTGTTGTTCGCCATGACTCACGACCAGACAGCCAGCGATGTGCTGTTCAATTGCGGCGGCGATATTGAATTGTTGCGACGCGAACTGGACGAATTTTTCAAAACCACGATGACGCCGCTGCCTCGCGGCGTAGATCGTTATCCGGAGCAAACTGCCGCGTTTGAACGCGTGATTGATCGCGCGCTGATGCAGGCGCAATCTTCGGGGCAAGACCAGATTGACGGCGGCAACATTCTGGCGTCGTTGTTTGACGAACATCATTCGCACGCCAAATTCCTGATCGAAAAACAGGGCATCACGCGCACGGACATTCTCCGGTACATTTCGCACGGCATTTCCAAACTGGACGGCGAAGGCGAAGAGCTTCCGCTCGGCGAAGAAGACGACGAACTGGAGCCGCAAAAAGTCCGCGATCCTTTGGCGGCCTTCACCACCGATCTGGTCGCGCGCGCCGCCGAAGGAAAAATTGATCCGTTGATTGGCCGCCAGATGGAACTGGAACGAACGATTCAGGTGCTGTGCCGGCGACGCAAAAACAATCCGCTCTATCTGGGCGATCCCGGCGTCGGCAAAACCGCCATTGCCGAAGGGCTGGCGCTGAAAGTTCACAAGGAAGAAGTTCCAGACGTGTTGAAAGGCGCAGAGATTTATTCGCTGGATATGGGCGCGCTGCTGGCCGGAACGCGTTATCGCGGCGAATTTGAACAACGCTTGAAAGCCGTCATTACCGCGCTCAAGAAAAAACCGGGCGTCATTTTGTTCATTGACGAAATTCACACCATCGTCGGAGCCGGAGCTGTGCAGGGCGGTTCGATGGACGCGTCGAACATTTTGAAACCGGCGCTCGCCAGCGGCGAATTGCGCTGCATTGGTTCAACCACCTACAACGAATACAAAGCGTCTTTTGAACGTGACCGCGCGCTGGCTCGACGATTTCAAACCATTGAAATTTCCCAGCCGAGCATTGAAGACAGCTACAAAATTTTGCAGGGCTTGCGTCCTTATTACGAAGAGCATCACGGCGTGAAATACACCGATGAAGCGCTCCGCGCTGCCGCAGAGCTTTCGGCCAAACACATCAACGACCGTTATCTGCCGGACAAAGCCATTGACGTGATTGACGAAGTCGGCGCGGCAATGAAGCTCAAACCGGCGGAAGAACGCCCCGAAACCATCACCGAACACGAAGTCGAACTGGTCGTCGCCAAGATGGCCAAAATTCCTCCGCGCTCCATTTCCAAATCCGACAAGGAGCGGTTGCAAGACCTGGACAGCGATTTGCGGATGGTGATCTTCGGCCAGAATCACGCCATCAAACAGGTGGTGGACGCGATCAAACTTTCGCGTTCGGGACTCGGCAATCCCGAAAAACCGATTGGCTCGTTTCTGTTTTCCGGCCCAACTGGCGTGGGAAAAACTGAGTTGGCCAAACAACTCGCCAAAAGCCTCGGCGTGGAATTCCTGCGCTTCGACATGAGCGAATACATGGAAAAACACACCGTGTCGCGGTTGATCGGAGCGCCTCCGGGTTACGTCGGCTTCGATCAAGGCGGATTGCTGACCGACGCCGTTCGCAAAACGCCTTACGCAGTGGTCGTGCTGGACGAAATCGAAAAAGCACACCCAGACCTGTTCAACATCCTGTTGCAGGTGATGGATCACGCTACGCTGACCGACAACAACGGCAAGAAAGCCGATTTCCGCAACGTCATTTTGATTATGACCACCAACGCCGGAGCGCGCGAATTGAGTGGTAACAAGATGGGTTTCAAACAGCAAGACGAACACGGCGGCATAGGCGGCAGCGGCAGCAAAGCGCAGGGAGCGATTGAACGCACTTTCAGCCCGGAATTCCGCAATCGTCTGGACGCCTGGATCGCATTTGAAAGCCTGAGTTTCGAAAACATCGAGCGAGTGGTGGACAAATTCATCGGCCAGTTGTGGGCGCAATTGAAAGACAAAAACGTCGAGCTGGAACTGGCCGAAAGCGGTCGCGCCTGGCTGGCGAACAAAGGCTTTGATAAACAATTCGGCGCTCGCCCAATGGCTCGCCTGATTCAATCGCAAATCAAGGAAAAACTGGCCAACGAAATCCTCTTCGGCGCGTTGCAAAACGGCGGCAAAGTCGTGGTCCGCGAAGAAGGCGGCGAATTGAAGCTGGATTATCAAACCAACTGATAAGCAATTGAAGGAGGCTTGTGATGTCAGCGGCTCCTAAAGTCAAATACCTGACGCCGGAAGAATATCTGGCCATTGAGCGTCAGTCGGAATTCAAAAGCGAGTATATTGATGGCGTGGTGTATTCAATGGCTGGCGGCAGCCCGGAACATAGTTTGGTCAGTGCCAACGTTACGGGTGAATTGCACTTTCAACTCAAAATATCTGCGTGCCGAGTCTTCAACAGCGATCAAAGAGTTCGCGTGCCAAGCAAACGGAAATACCTTTATCCTGACGTGACGGTCGTTTGCGATCAACCGCAATTCGCCGACGATGAAAAAGACGTGTTGCTCAACCCGCTGCTGATCGTTGAAGTCCTCTCCGATTCGACTGAAAAATATGATCGTCGCAGAAAGTTTTTTTACTATCAGGAAATCGAATCGTTTCGCGAATACCTGCTCGCAGACCAGAACTCGCCTCTGATTCAGCACTTCATCAAACAGCCAGATGGCGGCTGGCTCTGTACCAGAATCGAAGGTTTGGACAAAACCATCACTTTTTCCACCGTCAATTGCTCAATCGCTTTGAGCGACATTTACGCCAAGGTCCTCTCCTGATTTCTATGCCGCGCGTCACCCTCTCTGCAATTTTCCTTCTTGTTGTTTTCTGGTTGTTTCAACCGGCTCTGGCTCAAAATCCGGGAGCAATCATCAAACGACTTGCCTCAGTGGAATTCGCCGGACGCGCCAGCAAGACCGCTGGCCATCAAAAAGCCGCCGATCTCATTTCGACTCTTTTTCGTGAAGCAGGATTGAAACTGCTTTCCGGCGCTGAGCCGAACGTCGCCGCGTTGATCGAAGGCAAAACGCACAAAGATGAATTCGTGATCGTCGGCGCTCATTTCGACGGCTTTGGGGGAGAATTTGCGGGAGCGATGGACAATGCGGCGGGCGTGGCGGTGATGATTGAAGTAGCGCGCGTGTTGGCCAAACAGCCGCCGCAACGTAGTGTGCTGTTCATCGCGTTTGATGGAGGCGAACAGAACAACGCCGGGGCGAAACGTTACGCCGAACACCCGTTGGTTCCGCTCGCCAAAACGGTTGCGGCCATCAACCTGTCCGGTTTCGGCGGAGGCTTCGGCGACCAATTGCACGAAAGCTTGTTCGTCATCGGCGCGGAGTTTTCGCCGCAACTTGCTGCCGCCGTCACGAAACACAAACGCAGCGAAGCCTGGCTGGCGATGCTGGGCGACGACATGACGCAATTCGCCGGAGCCGAACACCTGCGTTTCAAACTCGGCCAGCTTCCGACGCTCAACGTCACAAACGGAATTCACTACGCGTATCACAGCAAAGCCGACGTGCCGGGGCGGATCAACTTCCCCGCTCTGGAAAAACACGTGGCGACGCTCAGCAAGCTTGTCGCCGAAATCGCCAATACGCCGAAGATCGAACGAAGCGCTCAACCAACTTACGATTCCGACGAAGCTGCGGAATGGCTTCGGCTGCTGACCGCGTTGCGCGAAAACGTGCTCAAAACATCAGCCAACGCCGCCGCACAATCGCAAATAGACGACGTGCTGCTGGAATTGCGTCGGTTCAAAGGTCGCGCCGTTTCGGAACCCAAAGCCCGCGAGGCCGTCATTTTGCGAGCCGCCAGCATCTGCTTTTACATCGCCAACCCGAACGGCGTGGAATACAACTCGCTGCTCAATGCCGCGCGCGATTATGAACAAAAAGGCGACCGCGCTCAGGCAGTCGCCTTCTATCAAAAACTGCTCAAATTGATTGAAACCGAATACCGCCGCGACGATCAAACCGTCGCCGACATACGAGCGCGAATCACCAAACTTTCAGCGAAATAAAATCGTCGGCAGCAAATCAGGATTCGTATTCGGGATATTCGCGTTCAATGACCTGCCCGGGTTTAGCCGGTTCGGTCAACATCAACAATGCGTCGCGCAGGACTTTCTTTTGCAATTCGCGCTGGCCGGGTTTGCCCAGGCTGTTACCGACCTTGAAGCCTTTCGGATACATGGCGCGCGGCGGACGCATCTGGCGTGATGCTTCAGGACCGACAGTAATCAGCACCGTCGGAATGCCGCGCATTTCAATTTCGCGTTGAACCGCTACGACCGTGCGGTGACAAACCTCCGGTCAGCCTCCGGTCAACACAACCACGTCGGCTTTGCATTTTTTGTCCACGTATTCGGCCATCTGCGGAGCGATTTCGTCATACATCTTTTTGAGCTGCATGGTGTATCCCATATATCCCACGTGCTCTTTGGCGACTTCGCCAATAAAACCTTCAGCCTGAAGCTCGCGCAACAATTCGAGCGGGAATACGCAATTGATGTCGCGGTCAGCGTCCGTATGATCGTAATGATGGTGCGTCACCATCAGATCGGAATTGACCGCATCGCCATTGACGACTCGAAAGGTCAGATCGCCCAAATCGTCGGCAATGTTGAATGGCTCCTGATCGCGGCGATGCACTCCGGCGGCAGTCACCAGCACGACACGAGACTTGGCCAAATCGCGTTCAAGCGGCGTAAAGGGAACGCATTTTCTGGAAAGCGAAGACATAAACTCCTTCCTTATCAATGACAAACGGCGAACAGCGCTATTGAACAAACTCTCACTGTTCGCCGTCGGTCAGCTTCGACGTCGGTTATGACAGGTTTCGCAACAGGTCATGAATGACTTCGTTGTCGGGTTGCTTGCTGATGTCGTGGATGTTGGCAAAAGCAATCTTGCCGTTTTTATCCACAATAAACAGCGCGCGTTCGCTGATGCCGTCGGCATCACGATAAGCGCCGTACGCTTTAGCAACTTCGCCTTTAGGGTTGAAATCGGCCAGCAGTGGGTAGGTAATTCCGCCCAGGCTTTTAGCCCAGGCAACGTGGGATGGAATGGAGTCAATAGAGATACCCAGAACCTGGGTATCAGCCTCCTCGAAGCGACTCAGATCGGCTTCGTAAGAAGGCATCTGCACAGTTCAGACAGGCGTCCAATCCAGCGGGTAGAACGCGATGAATACGTTCTTTTTGCCCCTGAAATCTGAGAGCTTGACAGTGCCACCCGAGTGGCTTTTCAGCTCAAAGTCAGGAGCAGCATCTCCAATTTGAAGACTCATAAATTCTCCTATTTGTAAATTTGGAATTGAAAATTTCCGTGTATGTAGGCTTTTGTTAAGCCCCCACACGGCGTCGTAATGCAATTACGACAACCGGATTATATGTTCCGCTCTATCCTGCGGCAAGCAAGGCATTTAAGCCTCGCATTAATCCCGGAGCCGTGTAAAAATCGGCGCGCTTTTTAATCTTTAACTGGCACTTTTTACAGCAAACTCCCCTACGTGTAGCCAATAAACACACCTTATTTCCGTCGGGCGGGAGTTATGGTTTCGTTGAAAAAAAGTTGCTAACTTAAGGGAACTATTCAACTAAGCGGGCGTGTTACGCGACGGAAGATCACTTCCGCTCGCTCGCGCTACAGAATTACCAAGTTGGCTGATTGAAATTTTGAAGAGTTTTGAGAAGCCATGAGCCGGTAGTAAGACGCTTCACCCGTCGAGAGCGAATGCAGATGAACGATCTTTTGCACAAAAGTCTTGAGTCGCCCCGCAACCTAGAGCGACTTGAACATGGCAATTCACCGATGACAACCTTGACGTTAAGCGCCGGACTGAAGGACGCTGAGTTTGAAATCAAACCTCCGGTGCTGGCTATGGAGCCTTCTGATGACCTTCCCGTTGGGAAGATGGATGATCATCAATTGCTCGCTGCAACTTTGACCGGTGATGAAGCTGCCTTCAAGGAATTAGTTCGACGCTATCAAAATCAAATTACCAATTATGTCTACCGAATGCTCAACGATTACGACCGCGCGGTAGATTTGGCTCAAGAGACTTTTGTCAGGGTTTATACCAGCGCTGAGCGCTACCAGGCGACTTACAGTTTTTCGACCTACATTTATCGCATCGCTCATAATTTGGCGATCAGCGAATTGAGGCAACGAAAACGCCGACGGTTGATCCCGTTTCCAACGTTCTTTTCAGACAAAGATAGCGACGAAGTCGAAATCGAAATTGAAGACAAACGCCAGGTTCTGGCCGACGATTCAATGATCGCCGATGAACGCCGGATCGCCGTGCAAAAAGCGATTGCCAGCTTGCCGGAAAAATACCGAGCGGCACTGGTGCTGTGCGACATCGAAGAAAAAAGTTACGAAGAGATTTCTGAAGTGCTCGACCTGCCGGTCGGCACAGTGAAATCGCGCATCAATCGAGCGCGAAATCTGTTGAAAGAAAAACTCAAAGAATATCTATAGGGTTTGGATTTCAAGTTTTTTGGTTCTACCCCGTAAACCGCCAGCTTCGTGAAGTCAAAAGCTTCAGAAGTTTTCCCCAGTGGAGACGAACACAAATGAATTGCAAAGACGTACAAGCGTCAATTGACTCAGCGTCGAGCCGAAACCCGATGGTTCGCGAAGCGCATAACCATTTGATTGGTTGCCCAGACTGCCGTCGTTATTCGGATCAGTCGAATGCCTTGCTGGCGTTGTTGACAGCCCAGCCGCGCGTCGAAGCCCCGGCAGATTTTGATTTCCGTCTGCGCGCACGCATCGCACAGGCACAGGCCAAACCGGCGAGCCCGTTTGCTTTCCTGGAAAATATCTTCGCTCAGACATTATCGTTGAAGCATGCGGCGGCTTCATTGGCAGCGTTGGCTGTGATGGCAGCAGGCACGACAATGTATTTCACCCAGAGCAATCAACCGGTTCAAAATCCGACGATTGCTTATAACCGGCCTTCATTGAACCAGAAGATCGAAGCTCCGCAACTGCCGGTTGAAGCTCCGACCAATGCCTACGGCGCTCCGGTCAAATCGTTGCCAATCGCCAGAACCGCTGTGGCCACCAACGTTTCGGCCAAACCGGTTACGGTGGCCACCAACGTTGATTCGCCCAGACTGTACAACCGCCAAAAAGGCGTTTTGATTGCGGCCAACAATAGTTCAGTTGTTTACGGAGCGGAGAGATCAGTTTCCGCAACCAAGTCACAGGAATTTATTCCTTCGCTCTAAACAAGAGCGAGGCTTTGCTAACCAGTTAGGCCGCAGGGTGTCCCAAACGCCGTGCGGCCTTCATCTTCTTCAAGGCAAGCCATTTTCTGCCGATTGTTTTTCAGCATGACTTTGCGAATCCTGGTTGTTTGTTGTTGGATTTTCGCGCTATTTGCTTCTGCGTCTGCTCAAACCGTTCGGCGCAAAGCTCAAACTCCACGAACTCGCCAAACCACGCCGTCCGTCCAATCGCCCAGCGATCCAAACACCACTCCAGTGCTTCGCCAGAACATGCCTGTCGGTTGGGCGTGGGTGACACAAACGATTGACCTGTCTCAACAATTCGGCAGCGAAGAAAACATTTTCACGCTTGATGGCGAACCTCCGCCGTCCCTGCAACAAAAACGCGTCACACTGGGGTTGATCCTCGACGACAAAGGGCATGTCGTGACGCGGTTGATTGACGTAACGCCAGGAAACCCGCCGAAAGAGTTGACCATTCGGGTTTCCGGTCGAGGTCCGAACAAAGCCAGATTCATCGGCATGGATACCGTCACAGGGTTTTGCGTCATTCAAATTGACGAAAAATCCCTGCGTCCGGGCGAATCGTTGCCGACGCCAGCCAATCTGGATGGACAGTTAGCCTTGCCGGCAAAACTTGCCATCAAGCTGATGGGATTCCATCCCAATCAGTCGCTACAACCCGCCGGACAAGCGACAATGACCGTCACGCCGCGCTTGAACAGCTTTCCAGGTTCGATTCTCAAAGCTGTTGGAGATTTTCGATACAACGCCAACAATCCGATTTATTACCTGCAAACGCCGGAAATCACTCCCATGCAGGACGGCAGCCTGATTTTCGCCAAAGATTCGCTGTTCGGAATTGCGCTGTACAACACCGGACGCGAAGGTCATCACATCGTGTACCCGGTTTCGCGAGTGATGGCGATTGCCGAATCCGTCATCAAATCCAATCAAAGCATCGCTTATGGCTGGTTGGGAGCGAACGGCCAAAATTATTTTCCGGCGGTGCCGACGCAAACCACCCAACGAAGTTTGAGCGAACCGGGAATCATCATTACAGCCATTGCGCCTGATAGCCCGGCGGATATTGCAGGCGTTTTGCCCAAGGACATTTTGCTGAGCATCAACGATCGTCGAGTCGAAACTCGCGAACAACTGGCGTCGGCGATTCGTCAGATTCCAGCCGACAGTGAAGTGTCTTTGCGAGTCAAACGCGGAACCGATTACAAAATATTCAAGGCCAAACTGGCTCCTGCGCCTTCGACCGAACCGGAGCAGCAGCTTTTTGCGTTCGTTCGCCGTCTGGAAGCGATGAAAGAAGAGTTGCGCTTAACGCCTGCCAATGATCCCAAACGCCAAACGCTGGAATCGCGACTGAATATGATGTCCAGCTTTGTGCAGGCGGTGACTTCGCCCGCTCCGCCAGACATTCGCTTGCGTGTTTTTTATGGCCTGGAAGTGCAACCGCTCAGTGGCCAATTGATGAGCTATTTTGCGGTGACCAATGGTTTGCTGGTGACCTGCATTTCCGACAAAAACAAAGCGGCGCTTGGCGGTTTGCAAGCGGGCGATGTGATCGTCAAAATCGGCGAACAACCGATCAATTCCCTGCCTTCGCTGGTCAACGCGCTGGACAACGCCAAAGGCGATGCCATTGAACTCAGCGTTTCTCGCCGCCGGGAAACGGTCAAACTTTCCTTTCCTCGCTGATTCTCAAAGTTGCGACTCAATTTCCTAGCTGGTATGCTCCGCGCCTTAGTGCGAGGCGTCAAACGCGCCCCTAAATCATCATTGCAATCATAAATACGCCCGATCGGAAGTTGCCGGGCAGGTGGGAATCGAATTCGATGTCAGCCAAAATCACTGTCATTGTTTACATTGTCATAAGCTTCGAAATTGGCATTTTGTTGTTGTTATTGCCGTGGTCGTCGTGGTGGCAAGATAACTTTTTTCTGTATTTCATTACTGGCAAACTTCACGCCCCTTGGGTGGCGACATTCCTGACTCACAAAGCCGTTCGCGGAGCCGTCACTGGGATTGGCGCACTGAACATTCTGGCGGGCATCCACGACATTTTCACCTTTCGGGAGAGCGTCAATAAGCTGACTTCACTGGATGAAAAACTCGCCCGCAACAACTCTTCCACCGAATTGAAAGAGACGCCGGTTGAACCTGCCGCTTCACAAACCGCTTCTGTATCTGATCACCAATCGTCAGGCCTTCCTCCGACTAACTGAGTGCGACACGGATGCCAGCCGACTGCAACTCGAAGCCATCCGCCAGGCTGCGGCTGCAGGTTGCCAACTCATTCAGATTCGTGAAAAAGACTTACCCGCCAGGGCGTTGGCCGATTTCACGCGGCAAGCGATCGCTGCTGCTCGCCCCTACGGTGCCAAAGTGCTGGTCAATGATCGGCTGGATGTCGCGCTGGCGACTCGGGCTGATGGCGTTCATTTGCGCGTGACTTCCCTGCCCGCGCACGAAGTCCGCCGGATCGTGCGGCAAAAGGGCTTGCAGGAGTTTTTGATCGCCGTTTCGACTCATTCGCTGGCGGAAGCTCAAACGGCGGCGGCAGACGGAGCCGATTTTATCGTTTGCGGCCCGGTGTTCGACACGCCGTCCAAACGCGAATTCGGAGCGCCGCTCGAACTGGAACGCTTTGCCGAAATTTGCCAGAGCCTTTCGATTCCCGTGCTCGCGCTCGGCGGCATCAACCTCGCCAATTTCCGTGAACCGTTGCAACGCGGAGCCAGTGGCATTGCCGCCATTGGCTTGTTCACCCGGACGGAAACGCTCGACTCAACCATTCAAACTCTGCTTGCTCCATTCGCGCCATAAACGCAAAAAAGGCAGCGCAAGAATTTTGCGCCGCCTTTTTTGCGTTTGGAATCACCCAGTCGTTAACAGAATGGGATAAACACAGGAATCACCAGCGTCACCGAATCGCTTAACGTCAGGTGATGCAGGTTATGCCCTTGGCTGAATGCGCCTGCCGACGATCCAGCGTTTGCGTTGTAGTTGATTTGCGCACCCAACAACGCGCCATCGTTGACCGTCCAGAACTTCATCCATCCCGTGCGTCCAGCCGGAAGCACGCGATCGAACGGAGTGAACGTTCGCGGGAAGGTGTTGTCCAGAATGCGACGCAACTGGCAAGAAGCGATGTTCGCCGTGAAGCTGAAGCCGTTTTCCGTATCGTCGAACAACTGACCATTGAGGTTGCCGATCAAGGCGCCCGAAGTGGTCATATCTCCTCCGATGCGGTTGACAATCAACATGGTCGAGTTGCCTTCGGAGCGGCTGCCAATGCCATTGGCCGCCAGAATGCGCGGTAACCGGTTGTAATTCATTCCGTCGAATCGCAAGGTCGCCGTGGTCGCATTCGGATTCGGACCTGCCGGGAACATCATCGAGGACGCAATGGATTCTGCTCCCAGATTGGCCTGATGTCCCGAAGAGAACTTCACGAACTCATCGCCGATCAGTTCATTGAATGCGCGCGGAATGCCGTTGTTGTCATCCACGGCAACGGCAATCAGGTATCCCGTGTTGCCCGGATCGAAATCCGACGCCAGGAACGAGGACGTCTGATTCGGCGTCAAGCACAGGAACGCATCCAGCACAGCGCAACTCGCTCCATCCACCGCGAACAAATGCACGGTCGCTTTTTCCGTGCCCGATGTGTTCGTGATGTTGATACGCGTGTTCTGCGAATTGGAGTTGGTCGCATCCGAAGTGTAGATCGGATAGAAGAGCACAGAGCCTTCTTTGATGTCACTGGCTTCGGACAGCGCAGGATAGGCAATGCCCGGAGTCGTTCCCGGAGGCACGACACGCAAATCGGCGAAGTCGCGGTTGTTGGCCAACATGCCGGTTCCCGGCGTGATGATGGCCGGTTGACCCGACAATGGATTGGTTTGCACCGCCAGCGTGCCGGGTTCCGGCAAACAGTTGGTCGAAGCAATCGTCGCCGTGTTGGTCACGACGATGGTCGGATGTTTGATCGGCACGCGAGCCACGATCGTGATTGTGCCGCTGGTCGGACGGTTCAACTGGCACTGATTTGCCGCACCCAAAACTCCCAGATTGGCAACCACAGTCGTGATCGCCGTGCTGGCCGTGGTGATATTGAACGTCGTGCCCGGAACCGTCGAAGAGGTGCTGACCACGGTGAAGCCTTTCGGCAACACATCGGTGATCGTCACTCCGTTGGCGTTCGAGGGGCCAGCGTTTGCGAACGTAATTGTATAAGTGACATTCGAGGGGGTGCTGGTCGTGCTGTATTGCACCGGATCGGGAGCCACCTTTTTGCTGATCGAAAGATCGGATTGCGCCTGCACCGTCGAAGTAAACGACGCCGTGTTGTTATTCGGATTCGGATCAGTCGTGTCCGAACTGATCGTCGCCGTGTTCAACATGTTCGGCACACACATTTGAGCATCGGTCAGGTTGCGAATCTGCTGGAAGTCCGCGCAGACACGAACGACGATGGTCAACGTGCGAACAACGCCTGGCCCGGTCAGGCCGCCCGGTGTGCCGCCAGCAGCATCCCAGGTTGCCTTCACAATGCCATTGGTTCCCACAGCGGGAGTCATCAAGGTCGCCCCAGCCGAAGCCGCAGCCGAAACAAACACTGTGCCCACAGGCAGCGGGTCGGTGATCATCAGATTGAAAGCCGCACTCGGCCCCGCGTTGTTGGCCGTGATGGTGAAAGTCAGCAGGTTGCCAGCAATCACCGGATCAGGTACCGCGGTCTTCGTTCCTGACAAATCCGCCGCAAAGGCAATCGGCACCGGGATACAGATATTGGTGTTATTCGCCGGAACCGGGTCTGTGGACATCGAAGTCGCCGTCACACAATTCTGATAAGAAATCGGAGTCGGTTGCGTCGTAAACGCATCTTGCGTGAAGGTCAGGCGAACAATGAATGTGCCCGCCGGATTGACCGTGCCATCCGGATTCTTGTTCGGCGGCAATTCCGAAGCCGTGCAGGTCACGCTGGTGGTGTTCCCTGCCGAGCCTACAGGCGGCGTGGCCGTACAAATAACATTCGGATTGCCGTTGCCGTCTTTGGCGTTCGGCGTCACGAACTGGCCATTGCCGTCCAATCGCCCAACCTGAATGTTGGTGATCTTCTGGAACGGCGGCAAAGTGTCCACCAGATTGAACATCTGTGCGGCACTTGGCCCGTTATTGGTCACTGTGATGTTGTACAAATTGCCGCTGGTTCCGGCAGTCACTGGGCCGCCGACGACACCGGCTGCATTGGTAAGCGTTTTGGTCAGCGCCAGATCAGACGTCGGAGCGACCGGCGTGGTCAACGTCGTCGAACCGGAAACCGGGCGATTGACGTTGTTGATGGTGGCATCAAATGTCGCCGTATCCACCAGATTGGCCTTGGTTGCGGGGTCAATGAAGACTGTGACGTCAATTGCCGCAACGTTGTTTGGCGCGTTGGCCGACAACAGCGGAGCCGTGCAAACCAGCGAACCGCCATTGCCTTGCGGGTTATTGCTCGGATTGACACCGGTCGGCGGGGCGCAGGTAAACGTCGCTCCCGAAGGCAGCACAGGAGTCACCGAAACGTATTTCACGCCGAGTACTCGCCCCGGAGGCGTTTCCAGCCCCGAAGGCAAAATATCGGTCAATCGAATGTTTGACACATCCGACGGGCCGTTGTTGGTCAGCGTGATGCGATAAGTCAGATACGTGCCCGGTAAAACCGCTGTGCCTGTCGTGACGGTTCCGTTGGGCGGCGTCGCCGGACCAATCGGACCCGTTTGATTGGGATTGCTGGCCGACGTGACCGCCGATTGAACAATTTTGCTGATCGAAAGATTCGACGAGGCAATGACCACCGTTTGCGTCGGCAACGTGGTGTTGTTCGAAGTGTTCGGATCGTCCGTGCCACCGCAAACAACCGGCGGGAAGATCGGCACACTGGTATTCGGGCAAAGCCCCGAAGTGATATTTGCCGGGTTCGACACGATTGTTCCACCCGCAACCGATTCATTGACCTTCACGAAGAATGTCAATTGACCGGTATAACCCGCAGGCAAAGTGCCATCGGCATAAGACGGCGTCAGCCCCGTATTGCCTTGCGGACGGCAGTAGATCGCCTGACTGCCCGGAGCGCCATTGACCGTACAAGTCAAACTGACGTTTGGCCCAAGCGGGGCAACTGTGTCTGTTGCTTGAATCGTGAAGGTGAACGGAATCGCAGGAGGTTGCACTGCGGGAACGAACACTCCGCCCGTCGCCAAAGCGCCAACGAAAGCAGTGTTGCCGGGAACCTGATCCGTAAGCATCACATTGACGGCATCCGATGGCCCATTATTGCCAAACGGCAGGTCGTAACGGATGTAACCGCCCGCATTGACGGAACCTGGCGGCACGTTCGGACCAACAACCGGCAACGGAACCGGAGCCAGAGGCCCTGCGCCATCGGGGTCAATCACCGGCAAGGACGATTTGCTAACTGCCAAATCGGCGGACGAAGTGACCACAAATGAAGCGCAAGATGTGTTGTTCGACGGATTGAGATCGAATTGGCTTGCAGGAACAGTAATGGGTCCGGCAGGCGGAGCGGAAATCATCGCGCAATTTTCGATATTGGTTCCCGGAACGGCGTTCGAGGAAATGACGACTTTCAGGACAATCGTCGTCATCGCGCCAACCGGAAAATCGCCTGCCGTGCCAGCGGCATTGACGCACGTCACCTTGACGCCGCCCGCCGGAGTCAACGGCCCAGCCGGGGTGCAAGTGAAAGCGCCCGCTTCGCCGGTTCCCGCTCTGGCTGAAACCAAAGTGAGAACCTGAGCCGGCAGCGTGTCCATAATTGTGATCGTGCCGGGATTCGTTCCGCCAGCAATATCGCTGGGGCCGTTATTCCTCAGCTTGATCAGATAATCAATCGTCGAGCCTGCGACCACTGAGCTGGGAGCGGTTTTCACGATGGAAAGATCGCCGCAACGGCTGACCGCCGTGCTGGCCGTAGCCGGATTGGTTCCCGGAATCGCTCCCACGCCAGCCGCAAGAGTTGCCGAATTGATCAAATTGCCAATCGGCGTATTCGGCGTGGTCTTCACCACCAACTGAATGTTGTGCAAGGGACTGATGTCCAACACAGGCGCGGTGCAAGTGACGGTGTTGTTGCCGGGATTGAACCCGCAATTGCCGGCAAATGCGCCCGCTCCATTCACCGATACAAAAGTCGTATTGGCAGGAAGCACATCGGTTACGCGAACGTTCAATGCGTCACTATCTCCGGAATTGCGGACAGAAATCGTATAGGTAATGTTTTCGCCCGCACACACTGCAGCCGTCCCAGTCTTGGTGATGCTCAAACTGGCATTATTTTGCAGAATCTGCGGGACATTGGCAGAGTTGGGAAACACATTGGGTGTCGGTTCCTGCGTATTGGAACTCACAGTCGCTGTGTTTGTGCGATTTCCTCCCGCTTGATTCGATGCTGCCTGGGCGACAATCGTGATCGTTGAAGTCGGTGTGCCCCCGCTTGGCACCGGGAAATTTCCGGTACAACTGACAACACCATTGGTTCCCACAGGCGGCCCGGAACAGGTCAATCCCAATCCGCCGGTATTCGTATTTACGACTGCAACATTCTGAAAAACGATTCCTGCGGGCAGCGGGTCCGTCACCACTACGCCATACGCAGCGCCCGGCCCGTTGTTGGTGACCGTCAGCGTGTAACTGAACGCTGCGCCACCGTTCACTGGGTTGGTATTGCTGGTCGTTTTGGTGATTCCCAAATCCGCCTGAGCCACCGGATGGTTGGTCGTATTGGAAAGATTGGTGGGAGTCGCACCGGTTTGCTGTTCGTTGAAGAACTGCGCCTGGTTGCTGACGATGGCTCCCGTCGCGCTGCTGTTGACGCGCACTTTGAATTCGAACTTGAAGACAGCGAACTCTCGCAAAATCCCGCCCGTTGCGGTCAAACATTCAACGCGATTGTTGCCGCCGTCGAAGCTGCACGTCCACGCCGAAGACCCGTTTCCCGGTTGTTGCAGAATGGTGACGGAGCCCGGTTCATAAGTCGTGCTCGCCGGAATGCCATCTCGGACGCGAAGCCGGTTGGTTCCGAAGGTTTCATCCACCGCCGCATCGTTCGTCACCGTGACGGTGTAAGTGATCAACTGACCACCCGAAACTTTTTGTCCATCCGGTGGACTGGCAATTTTCGTGATGGGCGCATCAAACATCGCGGCAGAAGCGTTGGCGGCGACTGCCACAGAATTGACGGCTGCTTGTTTGGCCTCTTCCTTGACCGGCGATTTCGCCGTGGTTCGCGCAGCCGGGGTCAAAAGTTGTTTCACCGGTTTGGCCACTCCCAATTTCGCCATCACCGCCGACAGCGGCGTGAAAGCAAACGTCAAAGTGGCTAACAGAACAAACGCGAGTGCGGCCAACAATGCGCGCCGCATGTGGGTTTTGAGTGTGTGTGTAGTTCGCATCGTTTTCTCCAGGTTTAATTCGAAGGCTTAGCGCTCATCAGCGCAGCTTCCGTAACAAATCCATGACTAATCGCAAGAACTTTAGACAATAACCAATTTCTGAGGGAAAAAATTTTCCATCAGAGATTTATTGCAAACAAGAAGACGCGCCAATGTTGCGGTAAGCGGCGCGAAGTTTTTTGAATGCATCTACTCGTTGCGGCCCCGTTCCAATGAAAGTATCCGAGCCATTGAAAAAGGCAGCCGCTTCAGTCAGTCGTTGCGTTCCGCAGTTCGTCGGAACGCCCAGACTCGTGGCTTTGGTCATGGCCGCTCTGACTGATCGGTAAGTGAAGGTCAGATAGTAATCATCATTCATCATAATCGCATTCTGTCCGCCGTCAGGAGTCAATTGCTCTTCGACATACAGGCGAATGGATTCGCAATAAGCAGCATCAGAGGCAACTCCTTTCAACGCATTTGCGACCTGCCGGGCGATGCCCGAAAGAACGGCAAAAACGGCGCGGAAAGGATTCGGGATTGTCGTGCAAAAAATCAGAATGTCGGCAGGTTGAACCTCCACTGCGGTTTGCAGCGCCAACGCGACTCCATTGGCAATGCCCAAATCCACTCCCGAAGGGTAATTGCTGGGATCGTCAAAATTACAATTGGGGGCAATGTAAGCAGGAGCCGCAATTACTCCACGAATGGCAGCGTCATTCGTGGATGGAGTTTTGTTCAATAAACCCGCCTGAAAGTAAAGGTCTACTTTCCGCAAAACAACTTTCAACTGTTCATCAGTCCGGATGCTCTGGGAAAGCTTGATGATGTTGCCCAGATTTTTTGCATAGGACATGTTGTTGACTTCCTGCATAAACCCAACAGCCGACAGTTGCTTGATCCGCAACCGCTCCAATGCCATGTCCTGGCAAAGCGCGTCGAACTCTTTCATATCATTGCTTTGGCGGACGAATTCGTAGCTGGCAAAATAGCGAATCAAGGCTTCGCTTTCCTCATAAGCGACCAGCAAATCGCGCCGTATTTTCTCCGCCTCAGCTCCATCCAGGACCAATCTGCTTTCCACTGACCGGTCGCCAATTGGCACTCTTACGCCAGCGCCTCCTCGTTCCTGAGCAAATTGCGGAGATGCAAGCACGCACAAGACGAAACCAATGGTGGTCAATGCAGCAAGAATTTTTCTGGTCATAATCAAGTATTGAGCATCCGGGTTCACGCGCCGAATGCATACTCCTTTCGTGAGTTTGAGGGCGTAGTTACGCAATCGCAATTTCAGACAACCTCAGGTTCGCTGATTTAACAGAACGTCACTGTACACACGACGCAGCGCCGATGTTTTGATAAGCGGCGCGGAGCAATCTGTAAGCTTCCAATCGGTTCTGGCCAGTTGCCCCCGTGAAATTGTCAGAGCCATCAAAAAAGGCGGAAGCCTCCGTCAATCTGGCATTCCCGCAATTGATCGGTACCCCTGCGCCGGTGGCCACCGACAAGGACGCTCTGACCGATTTCAGCATAAAGCTCAGGTAATAATTCACGTTCGCCAAAACGGTTGTAATCCCGCGATCATCTTTCAACTTGTCTTCGATATTGAATCTGAGTTTTTCGCAACTGGCGGCGTTGACGGCAACAGCCTGCAATGCGTTGTTCACTTGATCCGCAACGCCGGAGGCAATGGCAAATGCAATGCGAACCGGGCTAGGGGCGACAACGCAAGCAGCCAGAATTTCGCTGGGGGTCAAATCCACCGCCAAATGCAACGCGATGGACACGCCGTTGGAAATTCCCAAATCCACTCCGGACGGATAATTACTGGGGTCATTGAAATCGCAAGTCGGCGGAATGTAAGCGGGAGCGGCAATCACTCCTCGCGCCGACCGTGAATTCGCGGCAGCGCTGTTCGACAATGAATCCAGTTGCTGCTTGCTGGATTTCAGATACTGTTCGGACTTTTCTATCGCATCCCGCAACTTTACGTCAGTTCGGACTTTTTGCGACAACTTCACCAACCGATTCATCAATTGTTTATCTTGCCAAATGCCGGTATGCGCCAGGACTGAATCAATGGGCATTTGCTCAAACTGGCGACGATGATTGACCAATTCCAGCCGAACTGAATCGTAATTTTTCATGGCTTCGCTTTGCCGGATGAACTCATATCCGGCCAGATAATTGATCATCGCCTCGCTTTCGGCATAAAGGCGAATCAGGTCAGCTCGAATCGCCTCTGCTTCCGCCGCACTCACAGGTTTTCTCACAGCTTGATTCTCGCCCTGACAACTCTTCGGTGAACGAGTTCCTTCGGACGCATTGCCACCAACCTGACGCTCTTGCGCTAACTGGGGTGAAACAAAAGCGAGCAGCACAAAGCTGATTGTTGTCAGTGCAGCAAGAATTCTTTTGGTCATATCAACTGTTCGGCATTCGTCAAATTCGCCGGTCTTCGCTCGATTTCGACGGATGCACACTCCTTTCGTGAGTTTGGACACGTCTTCCGCAACCTGGCGAGCCAGTCATCGGCTCGCCCGCGGACTTATTGCACGCATGATGAAGCGCCAATGTTTTGATAAGCGGCGCGAAGTTTGTTGTAAGCGCTGACTCGGTCTGCTCCGTTTGCACCGTTAAACACATCGGAGCCATTAAAGTAAGTCAGAGCCTCGGTCAGTCTGGTACTCCCACAATTGGTGGGGATGCCTGTATTCGTCGCTTTGGTCAGTGCCGACCGGACCACTTTGAGCATAAACGTAAGATAAAAATCGTTGGTGATTAAAATCGCGGTGTACCCGTCGTCATTGACCAGGTTGTCTTCGATATACAACCGGGTGGATTCGCAATAAACGGCATCCGCCGCCACAGCAGCCAATGCGTTCGTAACCTGATCCACGGCGTAGGCTGCCACCACCAGAGCGATCTTGACGGGATTTGGGACGCCAACAAAAAACCCCAGCAATCCGGGAAGCGCATCGGCCAGCGCATGCAATCCTATGGCGACTCCATTTGAAATGGCGAGATCGGTTCCGGAGGGGTAATTGCTGGGATCGTCGTGATTACAGATCGGCGGAATATAAGCCGGGGCGGATACGGCGCCACGAGAATTTGCTCGTTTATCGGTTGGCGTCCCTTTGGCAATCGCATTGGCTTGCGAAAATCGCTGCGCCTTCTGAACGACGTCCAAAAACCGAGCATCGGTTCGTGTGTTGCGGGAAACTTCGATGATTTGTCGGAGCAATTTGGATTCAGGCAGATTCTTGGCTTGCAACGTCAAATCCTGGGCGGACATGCGCTCGATCTGCAAGCGCTCCGTTTCCAGACGCAGACAAACGGCCTCGAAATCTTCCATTGCCACGCTGTGCCGGATGAAGTCGTAGCTGGCCAGAAATTTTATCAACGCTTCGCTTTCGGTGTAAGCGGCAATCAGCTCACTACGGAATTGTTCGGTTTCAGCCACATCCATGGCTCGGCTGCTTTCCTGTGACCGGGCACCGACCTGATGCTCTTGCGCCGAATAGGGCGAACCAAAAGCGAGCAGCACTAAGGTGATAGCTGCCAGTGCGGTAAGGATTCTTCTGGTCATATCAACTGTTAAACATCCGGGAAATTCCGCCAGATGCTTACTCCTTTCGTGAATGAAAAGCCATGTTCAGCGGCTGCCGCAATCTCGGTTTGGGTTGCAACAACCTGATATTCGCCAAAGTCAATAAAACGTTACGGCACACACTGGGGAGCGCCAATATTCAAAAACGCCTCGCGAAGTTTTTTGAATGCGACCACTCGATCCGCTCCGCTGGCCCCAGTAAACACGTCCGAGCCGTTAAAATAAGCCTGCGCTTCAGTAAGCCTGGTCATTGCGCAATTCGTGGGGATCCCCAAAGAAGTGGCTTTTGTCAGAGTCGCTTTGACCGTTTTGACTGTAAACGTCAGATAGAAATCATCTGTATACAAAATCGCAGTCAGTCCACTTTCGTTTGCCAGTTTGTCTTCGACGTACAGGCGGATGCCCTCACAATACTTGGCATCGGCGGCCACGGCGTCCAGCGCGTTGGCGACTTGATCCACAACCCCCGCGGCAAGGACGATGACAATCTTGATGATGTTTGGAATCGAAAAGAGGAACCCGATGTCATCCGGCAACGCAGAAGCTATCGAGTGCAAGGCCAGCGCAATTCCTTTGGGAATCGCCAGATCAGTTCCCGACGGGTAATCACTGGGATCATCGTAACTGCAAATCGGTGGAATGTAGGCAGGAGCAGCGGTCACATTACGAGAATTGACGGCCTTGGCCGACGAAGTATCCTTCGCCCGAAGTCCCGCTTGATAGTATCGCTCCGCCTGTTTGATCGCTTCCCTCAATTTCGCATCATTTCTGATCTGCTGTGAAAGTTCGACCACACGGCTGAGCGATTCCGAATCAGGCCAATTGGCAGCTTGTGACAGAAGATCCGCCGCAGGCAGTTCCTGAACTCGCCCGCGCTCCTTGGCCAAATTCGCAAGAACAGTTTCGTAATCCTCCATTGCCTTGTTTTGCCGGAGAAACTCATAACTTGCCAGATAGGACACCAGGGCTTCGCTCTCAGAAAAAGCGGTGATCAAGTCGCGGCGCAACTTTTCGGCGCTGCTCATATCCATAATCTGGCGATTATCCTGTGATCGTTCCCCGTTTGGCTTGCGGGTTCCAACCTGACGTTCTTGCGCCGAATGGGGCGAGATAAAGACAAATAGCGCCAAGCTGGTCGCGATCAATGCAAGTAGGATTTTTCTCGTCATTTTGTTCTTAGGCATCCGGATAATTCACCCGATGCACTACTCCTAATTCTTGGGGTTACTGAAACTCGCAAAAGCCTTACCGAAAAGGCCTGAATTCGGCGCTCAGGAACTGATCGTTTCTCAAGGCGCAAAGTACCCTGAGACATCAACCACCAGGTTTGTAGTCGAAAGCGTAAAAATCTTGAACGCGCCATCACCACCCAACCCGACGGTGAAATGCCGGTTGAAAATCTGTCCGGCCATGTAATTTGAATTGGCGACCAGGGGTTGCGAAGCGCTGCTCGGCCAGAAGGTCAGGAATCCCATTCCGGACGGGAAGACCACTGTGGCGTTGCCGACAATCGCCGCAGCATTGGCCGCAATCGTCATGCCGTCGCACACGCCGCGAGCTTGCTGAGTGCGCGTCGAACCAGCGGCGAGTGGCGCGCCAGGGGTATAACATCCCGGCTCTCCGGTTCGCGTTTCCAGCAATCGCACCGGACGCGGCAACGGAGTGAACAACAATCCATTGCCGTTCAGATCCACCGGGTCGGAGCTGTAATATCCCAACACGTCAATCACCAGGTCAGTGATATTCGTCGAATAGATGTTGAAAGCGCCGTCAGTTCCCAACCCCACAGTGAACGGCCCGTTCATCAATTGCCCCGCTCCGTAATTCGAGCTGGCAATCAATGGGCGCGGAACGTTGCTGGGATAAAGCGTCAGGAAACCGACTCCGCCCGGATCAACCACTGTCGCATTGCCAACAATCGCAGCAGCGTTAGCCGGAATCGTGATTCCGTTACACGTAATTCTGGATTGCTGAGAGCGAATGACTCCGCCGATGATGGGCGCTGCCGGAGTATCGCAACCGGGTTGATTAGCGCGGGTTTCCAGCAACCGAATCGGCGCCGGCAAAGGATGGAAATACAACCCGCCCGCTCCGGGAGGCGCGTAATAACCGGTCACATCAACCACCAGATGCGTATTGGACGTGACAAAAATCTTGAACGCGCCATCACTGGCTCCCAATCCGACCGTAAACACATTGTTCAGAATTTCATTCGGCAGGTAATTGGAATTGGCGACAGTGGGTTGCGTGGCATCGCTGGGATACAGCGTCAAATATCCGCCTCCGGATCCAACCGTCGTCACGTTTCCGGTCAAGGCTCTGGCATTGGCCGGAATCGTGATGCCGTCGCAGGTGCGTCCGGCAGCCGTCTGCGTCCGCGACGTTCCTCCGGTGATCGGCACTCCCGGAGCATCGCAACCGGTTTGGTTTGGTCGCGTGTCGAGCAATCGGATTGGCCTCGGCAGCGGATAGAACATCAATCCGCCTCCGCCGCTGATGACGACGGTGTAATTGCGCGATCCCGTGCAGGTGTTGGCATCCGTCGCCGTCACACTGAAATTGAAGGTTCCGGTAGCCGTTGGCATTCCGGCCAAAACTCCGGTAGTGGGATTCAGCGTCAGTCCGTTCGGCAATGTGCCGCTGAAACTGAAGCTGTATGCCCCAACTCCGCCTGACGCCGAAAGCGTCTGGCTGTAATTGGCGCCAATGGCTCCATTGGGCAACGTGGCAGGGTTGACCGTAATCGCTCCGCAGATTCGCAACGTGTAGCTCTTCGTTCCCGTGCAACCGCCTTGGTCGGTTGCGGTGACGTTGAAATTGAACTGGCCGACGACATTTGGCGCACCGGACAACACCCCCGCCGGAGACAACGTCAGGCCACTCGGCAACCCGGTTGCTGTGAACGTGTATCCGGGCGTGCCGCCGGTGGCGGTCAGCGTCTGATTGTAATTGGAGCCGATCAACGCATTCGGCAACGTGGCCGGATTGATCGTAATCGCCGGACAATTGCCAATCGCTAACGTGTAGGCGCGTTCCCCAAAACAGCCATTGTTATCCGTGGCGCGAGCGGTGAAATTGTAATTCCCCGCCATCAGCGGCGTTCCCGACAGAAGCCCGTTGGCCGACAACGACATATTGCTCGGCAACGCGCCTGCGCTCACAATCCAGATGGCATTGCCGACAGCTCCGGTTTGGGAAAGTTGCTGGCTGTACGGGATTCCCATATTGCCATTGGGAAGCGTGGCCGGGTTGACCACAATCGTCTGGCAGGTAACGGTCAAGGTATAAGCGCGTGAACTGATACATCCGGCGGTGATCAGGTTTGCCTGAACCGTGAAATTGAACGTGCCGGAAACGTTCGCCGAACCAGACAATAAACCAGTGTTTAGATCCAAAGTGAGGCCGCTGGGCAATGCGCCAGCAGAAATCGTCCAATTCACAGTACCGCTGCCGCCTTGTACAGTGAATTGCTGGCTATAGGGCGACCCAATCGCAATCGAATTCGGATTCAGTGAAGTCGGCAGAACGGATGTGACGCATGACATGGTCACCGTATAGGCGCGCTCGCCGAA
>JAEUQP010000205.1 GCA_016789645.1 Acidobacteriota bacterium
AAATGGCGCGGGCAAAAGCACGCTGCTGAAAATTCTCTCGCGCATTACCGAACCCACCACAGGCACAGTCAAAATTCGCGGGCGAGTGGGAAGCTTGCTGGAAGTCGGCACGGGCTTTCATCCTGAATTAAGCGGGCGCGACAATATTTATTTGAATGGTTCGATTCTGGGGATGGCGCGCCGCGAAATTGATCGGAAGTTCGATGAAATCGTCAGCTTTGCCGAAATCGAGAAGTTCATTGACACGCCAGTCAAACGATACAGCAGCGGCATGTATGTTCGGCTGGCCTTTGCCGTCGCGGCGCATCTGGAACCCGAAATCCTGCTGATTGACGAAGTGCTTTCGGTTGGCGACGCAGCGTTTCAGAAAAAGTGCCTGGGTAAAATCAGCGAGGTTTCACAAGGAGGCCGGACGGTTTTGTTCGTCAGCCACAATACGTCAGCGTTACTCAGTTTGTGCAAACGCGGTGTGCTGTTGGAGCAAGGAACGCTGACTTCGGACGGCGCAATCGAATCCGTTGTGCGTGATTACATGAAACATTCGCTCGTCCACGAATCCGGCGATTTGACTTCGTATTCGGATCGGCAAGGCGCGGGAAGAGTTCGCTTCACTCGTGTGGTGTTTGAAGACCTTGCCGGCAATATGGTTCAGCACGGAGTGTCGGGCCAACCGTTGGTCATCAAGCTGATGTACAAATCCGCCGAACAAAAACCACTTTCTCGTTGTCGGCTGTCGGTCACGTTTTATGACAATCTGGGACAGCCGTTGTTCAACTGTTCCAGCGATTCTGTGATTGCTGCGCCTGTGAATCTGGATTCTCAGGGATCGGTTAAATGTGTGATCCCCAAATTGCCGCTCAGTCAGAATCACTACCTCTTAACCCTGTTTTTCGAGGTGAACAACGAGATTGAAGATTGGCTTCATCAAGTCATCGAACTGGAAATCATTGATGGAGATTATTACGGAACGGGGCGGTTGTACCCGAAAGGGTGGCAAGGCAAAGGCGTGCTTGTGCCATTTACCTGGACGATGGACAACGAAAAATCCCGGATTTGAGAGTTCAAGCTAACCCCACTTTGGAAGTTTTATGAACGCAGCACCCGTCTTAATTTTTATCCTGGGTTGTTTCGCCTGGTTGCTGTATTACCGCCTTGAGAATTTCTTTCTGCGGCTCTACAGCGTCTTCTTCCTGATCCTTGTCGTGTATGCGACGAACAAGGCTTATTACGGAATTTCTGCGGATATGTCCGAGGGAACATTCAGCCCGCTGAGTTTGGCGCGTTGGGGAGCGCTGATTTTGTTTGCAGTCTACGCCTGGCGGCTGAAAGCTCCTGAAAAATTCCAGGCGGATGTGATCCTCAGTCTGGTTGTCGTGCTGATGTTGTTGGACATGTTTTTGTCCGCTTTTTATGCCGACAGCTTCAGCTATTCATTCATGCGAACGCTCAGCTTCATCTTGCTGGCCTTTGCCGTGATGAAAGGCATGACGATTTACTTTTATAACAGCGTCAATTGTCTGCACTTCTTTCAGCTTAAGTACTACACTGCCTGGATCATGCTGGCTCCGGCGTTATTGATGCTGGTTTCAGGGCTTGGGTATGGAATCACGATCATCATGAACCAGTATGCAGGCTTTTTCGGCAATCAAAATATGTTTGGCACGTTTTCCGCGCTGATTACGCCTTATGTATTGTTCCATTGGCAGGTTGTGGCGCAAAAGCGATGGGAAAAATGGCTGGACGGAACCTTGCTGGCAATCATTCTGGCTGGGTTATGGTTTTCGAATTCGCGCAACGGCGCCAGTTCTTGGGTGATCGCTGTTTCGGTCTATTTCTTTGTCGTGAACCTGAAATATCGAATCAAGATTATCACTGCCGCGATCTGCCTGGTCATTGTGCTAGCAGTGTCTCCGGCGCTGAAAAGCGATTTGATCAGCTTTGTTCGCAAAGGAACCGACAAATCGCTCCAAGTGACGGATTTTGCTTCCCAGCTTAACGAAGAGCAGCGATTCAAAATGTGGAAAGGTGTCTGGCCGTTGTTTTGGAAACAGAAATTGACCGGGTACGGTTTTGCGTCTTCGCACCTGTTGGTGTTTCCGTTTACCAAAGACGAAGAAGCTGGCCGCGCGTTGCACAACAGTTACCTGGAAATTTTTGGTGACCTGGGATTGCCGGGGCTGATTCTGTTGCTGCTATTGATTTATCGAATCGGCAGCAGATCCCTCTCGTTAATTCAACGCAAAGGAGAATATCTGGAACGAAACATCAATGCCGTGTTTATTTCAGTGTTTGTCGCCGGATTGGCCAATGCGTTTTTTGAAAGCTGGATGTTTTCGGTCGGCAATCTGACTTCCTTGATGTTCTGGGTTCCGGTGGCCGGAGTTGCCGCCAGATGGTCGTGGCGCACGGAGCTTTCCACTGCGCAGGTTCCGAAATTTGCGGAAGAGATAAAACAGAAATGGCAAATCCAACAAGGCACGACGGCCTGACAATTTCCGATCAACAAAAAATCTGGTTGCTGATTTCGGCCATTGTCGTAATCGTTGGTTACCACGCTTTTGCCGTCGCTCGGATTCCGGCTTTCCCGACCGATGATGATGGCGCGTATGCCGCCGCCGGACATCAAATTTGGCAATCTGGAAAGCCGGGAGTTCCGGGTTACAAAACGGTGGCCGGGATGGGCGAGGACATTGTCGTGCTTGGTCATCTGGGCGCACTGGTTCAAGGCACATTCACTCACTTTTTAGGCGTCAATGTCAGGAACGCTCTTTGGCCGTCCTTTTTCGTCGGCATCGCTTCGCTGGGCGTGATCTTTTTACTTGGCCGGGCATTGTGGGACACGAAAACCGGGTTGTTATCGGCGCTGTTATTGTCGCTCTCAGGAATCTTCTTCAACGCTTCGCAT
The DNA here is from genome assembly GCA_016789645.1 of Acidobacteriota bacterium. Lineage (GTDB taxonomy): Bacteria > Acidobacteriota > Blastocatellia > RBC074 > RBC074 > RBC074. Next base: position 2,906 of record JAEUQP010000205.1, read on the forward strand.
TCGGCGCGCCCGGATTTGCTGGTGACGCTGTTTTTGCTGGTGGCGTTTTGGTTGGTGGCGTCTTCTTCCGTTGAATCGCCGTTTGGCAGATTGTTCCTGGCAGGATTGACGATGGGCGTCAGCGGAGATGTTCATCCCAACGGATTTTTGCTAGCTCCTTTGCCAATTTTGTTTTGGCTGTTGGCGAAACGACCTGCCTGGAACCAGCTTTGGCGCGGAGTGCTGGTGTATGGCGGCGGCGGCGTGATTGGCATTGTGTATTGGCTGGCAAGACATTACTGGCCAAACGTCGCAGCCTTTCATCGGCAAAGCTCCGTGCACGGGTTGGCGACGCACGGCGTCAAAATTCTGGATCGCGGATTGATTGGAGCGCTTGGCGCAGAATTGCAACGGTACTTGAACTGGTTTTGGAATGCCCGCGGCCATCGCCATTTGCTGGAAGGAATCTGTATCCTGGCCAGCGGAGTGTATTTGCTGTGGCGAGGTGGGCGAACCGAAAAAGCCGTCGTTTTGACTTGGGGAGTCTTTTTCCTGATCGCGGCTGCGTTGATGAGCAATTCGTTCGGCTGGTATCTGATTTTTGCCTGGCCCTTGTTTGCGCTGTGGATAGCCAGAGCGTTTGAGATGGTTTCGTGGCCATGGATCAAGCGCGGCGTTTTGGCAGCGGTGATTGCGGCGTATGTATTCAATTTGGGCGTCTGGCACTGGAAAGCGCGACAGGATACGCCGCTTCAGTCCCAGTTGAGTGAATTGCGGTCTGCGGTTCCCGCGTCTGAGCCGGTCTTTGCCAGTGCCGGATTGTGGTTTGCGTTTTGGGACAGAGACTTCACCCATGAACCCTATCTGCCGTTTCGCGAAATCGAAGCGAAGTTGTACCCGGAAACTGGGCCAACCGGATGGGAGGCCGAACAGCGGAAATTGGGTTGGCGTTACATTGCCGCTTACGGAAATTTGCGGCGCATGCTGGACCCGGAATTTCCCATCGAACAGATGTTGGCGGTCGAACCGTGGCGCAATCGCGTAGATGAAGTCATGGCTGCACGAAATTTTTCGTTACAACATTGTTCCGTCGTCACGCGATTTCGCTCGCAGGATGAAATTATCACCGTGCTTCGGATCAAGGATTCCGATTCAACCTCAGCGACCAACCTTCCCTGATTTTGCCCAAAGTGATTCACGTTCTTTTCAACGCGCTGGCTTCGACTGCCGGAGGCGGCGTGACCTATTTGCGGAACGTTTTGCCGCTGTTGAATGACTGCGACGAGCAGCAGCGGTATCTGGTGCTGCTGCCGCAATCAGACCCGGAACACCGTCTTCATCTGACGCCGGGGAAAGTGACTACCGAGGTCGTCGAAACAGGAGGATTGTTGCAGCGGCTTTGGTGGGAACAAAGCGAGTTGCGAAATCTCATTCGATCGCGGCGCATT
>JAEUQP010000226.1 GCA_016789645.1 Acidobacteriota bacterium
CAGTCTGGTTGCGGTGGTGATGAGCGCGCCGCGCGTGTATTACGCCATGGCGCGGGACGGAGTCTTTTTCAGCGCGGTCGCCAAACTTCATCCGCGCTTTGGCACTCCGGCGCGCGCCATTCTGGCCGAAGCCGTGATGGCATCGTTGCTGGCGACGCTGGGCACCTTCAACCAGATCGTCGCGTATTTCGTGTTTGTCACGGTGATTTTCATCGCGCTGACGATCGCGTCGGTATTCGTTTTACGCCGAGAACCTGATGGCATCGCCTCAGGTCGAGCGCCCGGTCATCCAATAACGCCAATTGTCTTTTTGATTTTTGTGGCATTGCTGCTTTTTTTGCTGGCGAGCAATAATCCCCGCCAGGCATTTCTGGGCGCGGCCATCGTCCTGGTGGGCGCGCCGGTGTATTACTTGATCTTTCATCGCCAAAGAAAACCAAGAAAGGAGGAAACCTGATGGCCTGGATTCGAACAATTCCCACGTCGGAAGCGGACGAAAAGCTGCTTCACGCGATGGAATCGCAACGCGATTTGTATCCCATCGAATACGCAACGCCCGTACATCCGATTCCGGACGGCGGCGCTTCCGGCATCGTCGCGTCGCATTCACTGATTCCCGATGCGCTGTATCACGCTTTTGCGACATTCGGCGCGCTGATGTCGCCTGATCTGCCGCTCGAACGCCGACAGCACGAAATGATCGCCACCATGGTGTCGGTCACCAACCGCTGCCATTACTGAACGACTTCGCACGCAGAGTTTCTGCGTCGAGTCACAGTAGATGAAGCGATGGTCAACGCACTGCGCGAAGATTACACGACTGCGCCCATCACCGAGGCCGAGCGTGTCATGCTCGATTACGTGGTGCAATTGACCAAAGACGCCACACGCATTTCGCCGGAATATCACGAACGGTTACGCGCCGTTGGATATGACGATCAGGCGATTCTGCAAATCACGCTGATTGCGTCGTGGTTCAATTACATCAATCGCGTTGCGGATGCTTTGGGAGTGGGGCGTGATTGATGAAGAAAAACCTCTCCCAAACTTCACGAGGGTCCCCAATGAAACTTTCTTCGTTCCGTTTTTTCAGAGTGACGATGTTGTTCTTGCTCGCTGTTACGGTTTTTCAAACAGCTCAGGCGCAATTCACCGAAGCTGCGCTGAAAGGCCGCGTCACCGACACACAGGGCAACGTGGTGGTTGCTTCGCCGGTGGTCGCCCGTAACGATCAAACCGGCCAGATTCGTTCCAGCACCACAGACGACAACGGCGCGTATTTGCTGGCCAGTTTGTCGCCGGGCAATTACACGGTGTTTGTTCGCGTGGCCGGATTCAAAACCTTCGAACAACGCGCGCTGAAACTCAGCGTCGGCCAAACCACCGAACTCAACATCAAACTGGAAGTCGGCGATGTGACCGAATCGGTCAGCGTCAGCGCCGACGCCGCGCAGGCCGCCGTTTCCACCGAAGCGCGGCTGGCCGATAACTTCTCCGGACGCGAAATCAATTCGCTGCCGTTGCCGCAACGCGATGTGTTTCTATTGCCGAAACTCAGCGCCGGAGCGACAGCCATCGCCGGTTCGGCCAATTCCACCAAGCTGACCAATTCGCCGGTCGTCACGGTCAACGGCAATCGGTATCGTGGCAATAATTACGTGCTGGATGGCGCAATCAACACCAATCCGAACAACACCGGCGAACCGACGCTGGTTCCGGCGTTGGAATCGCTGGAAGAAGCCCAGGTGCAAACCAGCAACTTTTCGACGGAATACGGTCGTGGCAACGGCGCCGTCGTCAATCTGCGAACCAAATCCGGCACGAACGATTTGCACGGCAGAGTGTGGGAATACCACCGCAGCGCTGCGCTCAATGCGCGCAATTTCTTTTCCGCGACGACATTGCCGCAGGTCTTCAATCAATTCGGCGGCAATCTGGGCGGGCCGATTCTGAAAAATCGCACGTTCTTTTTCGGCTCGTACGAAGGCACGCGCAACGCCATCGGACGCCCGCTGTCGTTTCTGGTCGAAACGCCACAACTCCGAAATTACGTGCTGACGAATTCGCCAAACAGCGTCGCGGCCAAACTGTTCAAACAATTTCCCGCGCCGACGCCAGCAGCAACGGCTTGCGCGACTCCGGCGGAACAGCGCAACTGTCTGAACACGCCGCAAGGTTTCATCCCGGCCATCGGATTGGCAACGGCGACGTTGCGCGATTACGTGCGCTTCGATCAGTATCTGGCGCGTGTGGATCACTCCTTCAACAAAGGCATGGACAAAATCAACGCGCGCTGGATTTCAGAAAACCAGCGCGATGCGGGCGGCACCAGTTCTTCGCGCGCGACGCTCGGCAAAGCGTTGCGCGGGAGCCGCGGCCCGTTCAACGGATTTTTCGCCAACCTGAACCTGGGTTACACGCACGTCTTCAAACGCGCAGTGAATGACATACGCTTTTCGTTCCAGAACGTAGACACCACGCGCGGCAATGATGAAGCCATCGTCCCGGATATCACCATCACCGGCGTCGAAATGCCGTTCGGCGACATTTTCAAATCCGGCACCAAACTGCGCACGTACGAAATCCGCGACACGATGACCATGGATCGCGGCAAACAAACCTGGCGCTTCGGATTTGAATTGCGCCGCGCGTTCAAAGGCCTTTCCATCGGACCGGCAACGTCCGGCGCGTTTTCGTTCCGCAACATAGCGGATTTCGTCGCCGACCGACCGTTCCGCCAAACGCTGACGGTTGACCCGGCGACGGGCAAACCAACGGGCTTTCCGCGTTACTTCACGCAATACGAAGCAGGCGCGTTTTTCCAAAACGATTGGAAGATCAACGACCGGCTGAATGTGAATCTTGGTTTGCGATGGGATTACTTTGGCGATGTCAGCGAACGAGAAGGTCGCCTGTCTTCGGTCATTCTGGGAACAGGCAGCAATTTCAACGAACGGCTTGCTAACGCTGCGATTGGCCGCGTTGAACGACTGTACACGCCGCAAAAATTGAATTTCGCGCCGCGCATCGGACTGGCATTCGATCCGTTTGGCGACCGCAAAACAGCGATTCGCGCCGGGTTCAGCCTGGCCTTTCAACCGCATCACGGCCAATCCATTGCCGGCGCGCGCGCCTTGTCGCCGGACGCGATTCAAGGCGTCGTTCAACCAGCCAACCGGATTGGCACGCGCATTTTGTATGAAATCCCGGTTCCGTTTAATTCCGATTTCGCGCGCGGATTAAATGCCAAAGGCGGGCTGAACACGCCGCCAGGCGAAGCAGCCATCCGTTTGACCGGCTTCGTCGTCAATCCAACGATCAAAACCCAGTACAGCGAAAACTGGTTTTTGAACCTTCAACACGAATTCAAAAGCGGATGGATCGCCGAAGTCGGTTATGTCGGCACGAACGGCATCAACCTGGAACGCATTGACGACGTGAATCGGTTCGCAGGCGATTTGCTGGACGGACGCGAAGACCGCCTGAATCCGAATTTCGGCGTGTTGTTGTTTGTGACCAACGGAGTGACTTCCAGTTATCACGCGGCGACGGCTGAAATTCGCCGCTCGTTCAGCAATGCCAAACTCGGCGGATTTTCGTTGCAATCCAATTACCGCTGGTCGAAATGGCTGGATACGTCGTCGGACACGTCAACCGGACAATTCACGGACAACGCCGAACCCGGCAAAGGCGCT
>JAEUQP010000248.1 GCA_016789645.1 Acidobacteriota bacterium
GCTCAGGGCAAATGGATCGAATTCAGCAAAACCATTCTGATCGCGTTGCTGATGACGGCAATGGTGGATTCCGAACGGCGCGTGCGCTGGTTGCTGCTCGGCACGGTTGGCGCGATTGGGTTTCTGGCGTTTCGCTCCAACATAGGCATTTTGCTGGCTGGCGGGCAAACGCGGATTTTCGGCCCTGGTGGCGCGTTTGAAGACAACAACGATTATGCGTTGTTGCTGAATGTCGCCGCGCCGATTGCGTTTTACGTCGGGCGGGCAGAAACCCATCGCTGGTTGCGACGGCTTTGTTACGCGTTGTCGGCGATGATGATGATTACCGTGCTGTTTTCGCTTTCGCGCGGAGGCTTTCTGGGATTGTGTTTTGTGCTGTTCGGTCTGGCGCTGAAATCGAAATACAAGGTTGCCGGAATGCTGGCGGTCGTGTTGGCTGGTTCGATTACGTTTGTCTTGCTGCCCAATCGAGTCGTTGAACGAGTCGGCACGATTCGCACAGCAACGCAAACCGATGAATCCGCGCAGTTGCGATTTGAAGCCTGGCGCGTGTCGTTGCAAATCATTTCGGATTATCCGTTGTTGGGCGTCGGGCCGCGAAACATCGTGGAATTGTACGGTCGTTACCAGCCCCACCAGCAAAGCGGAGCCGGGCGCGTGTCACACAATTCGTTTTTGCAGATTGCAGTGGATGCGGGCTTGCCCGCGTTATTGTTGTTTGTGAGCTTGATTGGCTTGAGTTTTGTTCGGTTGCGGCGCGCGCGGCAATCGCTGAAATCCCGTTCGCCGGATTCGCCGCTGATCGCGTATTCGCATGGATTGGAAGTGGCGTTGCTGGGATATCTGATTTCGGCGAATTTCCTGAGCCGTCACGATCTGGAATTGCTGTATGAAGTGATCGCGTTGGCGACGAGCTTTGCCGTGTTGACGCGCGAAACCGTCACGCAAACGAGTTACGATTCGCCCGTGACTTCGGCGATTTCGGCCAGCAATTCGGCGTCGGCGTCCACCGGGCAGGCGTAATACCACCAATTCTTTTTGGCGCTCCAGCCTTCTTCTTCGGCCAGTTCATCGCCCCACAAACAAACGCTGGCGCGACGCGTCAACCCTTTCATCAAATCGTCGGCCTGCGCGATGCGCGCGTCGAAATTCATGCGCTCCGTCATCGGCGCAATTTCCAACGCCTCTTCCAACAATTGGCGCGCGTCCAGGTCGTTCAGGTAATCATCCAGCGTCAACGAATACCCGATTTCCACCGATTGGACGACTTTTTCCCAACTTTCGACCAATCCCGCCAACCCGTGTTCGGCCACCTGAAGAGGGCATCCTTTTTCGATCAGAAAATCGCGCACGTCATTGCTCATTGGTCGTCTCCTTTCGCCGATTGGGCTGATCCGCGTCTGCTTTGGCGTTTGAAATAAGCTTCGCCGTCGTTCGGTTTGAAGTAGGTGCGAATCGTCAGGTCGGAATTGAACGCCAGAAACGCTCCGGTTTTTCGGTCAAATCGTGTGATGACACCGTCGGCTCGTCTGGCTTCCAAAACATCACCGCCTGCCACACGGTCGCGCAAGGTTTGTGCCTGCAACAGGTATTCTTCCTTGCTGATCGAGCCGAATTCGTTGCCGTGTTTTTCGTAATGATCCAGAAACTTGCGACGTGTGGCAAAACCGATTTCCGCGCGAAGTTGAGGCTCTTTGCCGGACGACGCAGGTTGAATTTGCCGTGGCGGCGTAGATGGCGCAGAACTCGATTGGCGGCACGCGCCAGTCAGCGCCAGCACGATTGCCAGCAACGCAGCAAACGCGAGTTTTGAACCCCTGCCATTCGGAAACAGATTGGAAAAAGTCAGGCGCATAAAAAACAAAGACGAGTGGCTGCAACAGGTCGCCACTCGTCAACAAGTCAATTCAATTCTTCCGAGCTTATCGGATGCTCATGCCACCCAATCCGCCCAAA